>JAFXFT010000231.1 GCA_017513385.1 Oscillospiraceae bacterium
TATTCTTCAAAAGTCCGATCGTGATCTCTATTATCAGCAAGCGATCGGGTGCTGTTTTCTTTCTTCAACTAATTAGTGGAGTTGTTACTCGGTCACTCCAAATGCTTGAAGGTAACTGCGACCAGCTCTTTGAAATCGAGTTCGGACCCGAGATGGACTTCATGGGTGTCATGGTTGCCGCCGAGCAGGGAATTATCAACTTCCTTGACAGCATCGGTCAGCTGCCCATTGAGGACCATGACTTCATGGCGGAAGATTAATTGGCGCTTCGCGCCCTGAATTGATGCATAGCATCGTGAATTGCGGCTGTGCCGCATGAATTGATGCTTCGCATCATGATGATTTTTGTTTTAATGCCCGCAGGGCAATTCAGGCGACAGCAATTCATGAAATCTTTGATTTCAATTCATGCCAAAGGCAATTCATTTTAATTTTGCGTTCCCTAATTTAGTTTTATATAAAAGTTATACTCATAAAGAAGGAGGATGGATGATGAATTTTACATTTCGTAATCCGGAAGGTACTCAGACGATGACTCCTGCCCAGCTCGCAGCCAAGGTCAAGGAAATCGTAGCCGCCTGCCCCAGTGAGATCACCTGCGCATACCGCGTATGGTACGAGGGCATCGAGGGCTATGGTCGCCCCACTGCCGCTTTGGTTGCTGCTATTGAGGAAGCTATCGTTGCCGCCGGCGGCTGGACCGCTGTTGGCCCCCGCCGCTTTGAGAAGTACGGCGCTGTAAACGCATTCACCAACGACAATTATGCAACCGCCGCCAAGGAAAAGGACGGCGAGCCCCTGGTCCTGCATAAGTTCAAGACCGGCAGCAAGTGGCAGGGCCCCGACGGCAAGATCTGGTGGATCCCCGTTGTCGAAGTATTCGATATGCGCTGCTTCGAGTGGGACGGCGAGAAGTACATCGGCGAAATGGTCGAAATCAACCCCAATTCCGACTATGCCAAGGCAATGGTCGAAGTAAAGTAAGGAGGAGCAGACAAAATGGCTAAAGAAAGAATTACTCACAGCATATGCGTCGGCGGCCCCCTTACCATTCATACCGTGGATGGCGTTATCCGCCGCGTACGCCCCATCGTTCTTGACGATACCGATCCTCAGGGTTGGGTCATCAAGGCAAGAGGCAAGGAATACACCCCCCAGAGAAAGACCACCCTTTCTCTCCTCGGCTTCACCGAGAAGGACAGAACCTATGCTTATGACCGCGTAAAGTATCCCATGATCCGTGAGGACTTCGTTGAGACTGCTGACGGTCAGAACAGAAACGCAGAGAACCGCGGTAAGTCCAACTACCGTCGTGCATCCTGGGACGAGGCTCTCGGTCTTGTTGCCCGTGAGATCAAGCGTATCCAGAGCACCTACGGCAAGGAAGCTGTTACCGCTATCACCTCTTCCCACCACAGCTGGGGTCTCGTAGGTTACAAGATCTCCCTCTTCAACCGCTTCTTCAGCATGCTGGGCTACACCCGTATCGCTGATAACCCCGACTCCTGGGAAGGCTTCCACTGGGGTACTCCCCATACTTACGGTTACTACTGGCGTCTTGGCGGTCCCGAGCCCTTCGATATGCTGCACGACGCTATGAAGAACACCGAGACCATGATCATGTGGTCCCACGACCCCGACACCACCCGCGGCGGCTACTCCGCTCAGGAGTCTGCTCTCTGGCGTTGGTGGATGAAGGAAATGGGCATCCAGTTCATCTACATCGATCCCTTCAACAACTTCTCCTCCGTAAAGCAGGCTGACAAGTGGATCGGTCCCCGCATGGGCACCGACGCCGCTCTCTGCGAAGCTATCGCTTACGTTTGGATCACCGAGGGTACTTACGATAAGGAGTACATCGCAAAGCACGGTCACCGCTTCGACGAGTGGGCTGACCACATCCTTGGTAAGGGCGTAGACGCTACTCCCAAGACCCCCGCATGGGCAGAGGAAATCACCGGCGTTAAGGCAGCCGACATCAAGGCTATCGCTCGTCGCTGGGCTTCCACCAAGACCATGGCCGGTTCCGGTATGCGCGGCGGCTTCGGCGGCGCTTGCCGTACCGTTGGCGGCACCGATTACGCTCGTCTGCTGGTTTCCCTCCTTGCTATGCAGGGCATGGGCAAGCCCGGTCAGAACATGTGGACCGGTACCTGCGGCGCTCCCATGAACTACAACTTCTGGTTCGGCGGCTACTCCGATCCTCTGGCTTCCATCGCCAAGTCTCCCATTGCTGATCATCCCGCTGTCAACAGCGTTCAGCAGACCCTGTACCGTACCAATCTTCCCGACGCAGTTCTGGACGGCCACTATGAGTGGCTCGGCGAGGGCTTCTGCGGCGGCGGTCTCGACTTCGAGTTCACCCGTCACGTATATCCCATGCCCGGCTGCAGCGAGGTAAAGATGTTCTGGCGTTACGGCGGTTCCTTCATGGGCACCATGCTTGACACCAACAAGTGGGTCAAGATGTACCAGAGCCCCAAGCTCGAGTTCGTTGTAAACCAGGATACCCATATCAACCCCGAAGGCCGTATGGCTGACGTTATCCTTCCCGCCTGCACCAACCTTGAGCGTGTAGACATCGGTGAAGTTGGTAACTCCGGTAACGGCGGTTACTGCTCTCACTCTCAGACCGGTAACAGCTGGCAGGTAGTTGTATATCAGGATAAGGCTATCGAGCCCCTGTGGGACAGCCGTTCCGACTTCTGGATCTTCTCTCAGGTTGCAGCACGTCTGGGTTGGGGCGAAGAGTTCACCGAAGGCAGAAACGAAGAAGAGTGGGCAAAGCGCTTCTATCAGTTCTCCGACCTGCCCAAGCACATGAGCTGGGAAGACTTCAAGAAGAAGGGCTATTTCATTCCTGCAGTTACCTTCAACGAAGAGAACAAGGATCCCAAGACCGGCCTCTACGAGAAGTGGGATGAGCATCCCGGCTTCCAGTGGTTCGCTGAGGAGCGTCCCTGCGATACTCCCAACCACAAGATCTTCCAGGAGGAAGGCAAGCTCGGTACCCTCACCGGTAAGTTCGAGTTCGTCTCCGAGTCCATGCTCTATTGGGAGCCCGACGACGAGATCCGTACCCCCATCGCTCAGTATAAGGACTCCTGGGAAGGCCACAAGTCTGTTTCCGCAGACAAGTTCCCCTACCAGCTCATGTCCCCCCATCCTCGTTTTGACTATCACACCCACTATCAGCAGCATGCAACCTGGCTGTGGGAGATTCCCCAGAACCGCCGCCTCGTAAACGGCAACCCCTACCTGGTAGCACGTATCAACCCCGTAACTGCTGAGAAGAAGGGCATTAAGGAAGGCGACATCGTGGCTCTGTTCAACGGCCGCGGTACCGTTCTCTGCTCCGCTCACATCACCCGCCGCGTATATCCCGAGACCATCCATGCCTACACCTCTTCCGGTATCTACAACCCCGTTGAGTACGGCAAGTATGGCAGCGTAGATAAGGGCGGCTGCGTCAACGTTCTCACTCCCGGCCGTCTGATGGGCGACTACATCCCCGCCATGGTTCCCAACTCCTGCAACATCGACATCGAGAAGGCAGAAGCTGATCCCAACCCCGGCCAGGGCTTCGAGTTCATCATCGACTCTCTGGAGATGCAGAGCAAGTTCCGCTGCGAAAAGACTTCTGCTGAGGCAGACCAGATTTTCGGCGAGAAGGAGGCAAAATAAATGAAATACGGTATAGCTATTGATTCTTCCCGCTGCATGGCCTGCTACGCCTGCTTTATGGCTTGCAAGGACGAGCATTGCGGCTGGGATACCACCGTTTCCAAGGCTCAGCCCCACATGGGTCAGTTTTGGATGAATATCGTTGAGTGGGAGCGCGGCGACAACGAGCGTCACATCAAGACCGCTACTGTCCCCACCCCCTGCTCTCACTGCGACAACCCCGCTTGCATGGCAGCTGCCAAGGACGGCGCTGTTTACAAGCGTGCTGACGGCATCGTCATCATCGATCCCGAGAAGGCCAAGGGCCAGAAGCAGATCGTTGAGGCTTGCCCCGTAGGCGCAGTTTATTGGAATGCCGAGCTTGAGATCCCCCAGAAGTGTACCATGTGCGCACACCTGCTGGACGATCCCGAGTATCCCGGCAAGGAGCCCCGCTGCGTAGAAGCCTGCCCCAACCAGGCTCTCGTATTCGGCGATCTGGACGATCCCAACAGCGAAGTTTCCAAGAAGATCGCTGCAGGCAAGGTCACCCAGCTTGAGGCTCTCGGCGATGCCGGTTCCAGCGTTGTTCACCTGAACGTTCCCTCCGCTTTCATCGCAGGTACCGTTTTCTATCCTGCTGAGGAAGAGGAAGTTTATATCGGCGCTCAGGTTAAGGCTACCTGCGAGTGCGGTAAGGTCTATGAGACCGTTACCAACTGGGCAGGCGACTACGAGTTCGAGGATCTCCCCAAGAACAAGAAGTTCACTGTTGAAATCACCACCAAGGATTTCCAGACCGTCAACTTCGACGTAGTTACCGACGCTGACCACTACTTCGAGACTTATCTCGCAAAGTAATCGGTAAAATTTACAATATCCCGCATGGCTTGCCATGCGGGATATTTCTTTATGTGATATTTGCAACATACAAAACGCCGCCATTGATGTACCATATAGGTGAAAAGGGAAACCACCACAAATATATACGGAGGTGTTAGTATGCGCGATGCAAGATGTCCCGGAGTTGAAAATTATAAGACTCCAATTATTATCGACAAAATTTGCCCCAATTGCGGCGCGGAAGTGGAGCTTTTCTCCGTTGACACCGAAATGCCCTGCGAAAATTGCGGCTTTGTGGTTTACAATGACACCATGTCCTGTGTAAAATGGTGTAAATACGCGAGAAATTGCTTCGGCGACGAGCTTTACGAAAAGCTCAATAAACTTGCCAAGGAGGATGCGGCATGATAAGACGTATCGTAAAAATAAATGAAGAGCGCTGCAACGGCTGCGGACTTTGCGCCGATGCCTGCCATGAGGGCGCAATCGGA
>JAFXFT010000232.1 GCA_017513385.1 Oscillospiraceae bacterium
GTCCCGGTGTCGTACCTGTGAACCCTGCCGAATATCTTCCCGAATTCATTGTAAGTTCGCTCAAGGACGGTATCGCTCAGTTCGGCAGGAAAATACACGGCTTCGACTCACCCGAAGCAGTTCTCACCGGCGTCGAAAGCCGAAGCTCCTCCCCTGTTCGTATTCTGCGCGACGATAAACTTTGCTCCACCAATATCCGTGGACTTTATCCCTGCGGTGAAGGCGCTGGCTATGCGGGCGGCATTATGTCCGCTGCGGTAGACGGCATCAAGTGCGCCGAAGCGGTAATTGAAAACTTGAAATGATATAGTTAAGGCGGCGTTGAGCTAACAACGCCGCCTTTAAATTTAACTATTTTCAGCCCCACATTGGGTGTCTGCTTTTAATTAGTCCGCGAGGGTCAAATGGGCCTTGTATACACAGGAGTATAAATACAACTGCCACAACTGCAGCAATGCCCAATACAATAATGGTTTTCCTTATTTTTCTTTTACGGGCATTGCGTTCAGCCGCCTCTACAAGCTGTTCGCGTTCTCTGTTATCCATATGTTACCCCCTAACTCAAATCGGGCTGCAGGTCGGAATCCTTTACCCAAACGCGTTCATCGCCACCGCCCCTGCCCACAAGGCTATATCCCTTCTTGCTTTGTGAACGATACACTCTGATGTCATATTCCGCAATTTTCGCCTCAGTATCGGAAATATCTGCAACGTTGTCGCATTCGTAATACTCCGTACCCTCCGGAATAAGCAGAGGTGCGGTTATCTGTGAAAACATATCTTCCGTATACTCAGTCACCAGAGCAGCAGGCAGCCATCCTTCATCATTGCCGGGGCTCTTGAAATTGGGCAGACGCACTTTAAGCCACAGTTCATCGTCCAGCATTGCAGCCTCCGTAATCTTCAGGAGTATTTGATTATCCGTCAGATTCACAAGCACTCCACCGCCGGGGCCGCTGTAGATTGCCGCTGAACCTTCAAGAAAACCATGCTTATATGGCGGCTCAACATATTCTGCACGTGCAAAGCCCGGTGAAACAAAATTCAATATAGCCTCTGCTGTTTCCTCCGGTATGCGGGCAACACCCATTTTAGCGGCTCTGCCTGCTTCCGGATCCATTATGCTGTAACCGCAAATATCTGTACCTTCTATGAAGGTCAGCTGCAATCCCGAAGAATACATGCTCAATTCATAAACCGTTTCTTCGGTTATGAGCTTATCGCCCTCCTGGTCAATATAACGATGTAATGAGCCGTCATATATGAGTTCCCAACCGCTTATGTTCATTGCCTCAAAAAGTCCGGCAGGATCAGTGATAAACGGACCTTCGTCGGGTCTAAATGAGCTTGCGTCAAGTATACGAACATTCCACTCATTTTTAAACAGTTTTCGATTGCCGCAATGCAGGCTGGGAATATCCCAGTGGTTGGTTATTCCGCCCTCGGGAGGCTGCAGCGCCGCCCATATCTCTGCGTCAAGCTCGGTAGTTCCGCGATACTCGGGCAAGGAATATGAATATGTAATAGTAGGATCAGGCGATTCCTCATTATCGGCAAAGAGCACTTTTATAACGAATTTTCCTTCTTCATAAGGTATGAAGTACACTGCTTTATTAGCGGATTCGCCTACTTTTAGGCTATGTCGGTATTCGCCGTTTTCATCAGGAGTCAGAGTAATTGTCTTTTGCTGAATATTGGCAGCATCACCAATTCTAATATACAGATCCTCGCCTATGGTAAGATTCTCTACGGGAAAATCAGGTTCAAACCGCAGTTCTGTATTCCGTTCAACGGTGAGTGTATTCAGTTTGTCATAATCGAAATCAAAGCCCTCGGCGTACCAATTTGCCAATACCCAATTATCCCCACTGCCCAGCTTCAACCCCGGTTCGGATTCGGGCACTTTTACCGTCGGGTTGGCAGCGCAAGCTACCAAAACAGCAGCACAAAGCACTACTGCCGCAACCGTAACCCACGTGCGGGGCTTTTTCCAGTTAAGGATATTCTTTATGCGTTTCTTTACGCCGGTTTCACCGAAAGCCAGCGGATTAGGCGCAGGAAAGCGCTTGTTTGCTGCAAAAGAGACCAATGTATGGCTGTATGCTTTTTGTCCGCTTGGCTCGCTTTTAAGCACTGCTTCGTCGCAACTCATTTCCATATCCTTGACCATAAGGAAATATGCCATCCAACACAGCGGATTAAACCAATGCAGCGCAAGAATGAGATATGCCAACGGACGCACCACGTGGTCAAATCTGCTCAGGTGGCAACGCTCATGGGCCAGCGCATAATGCAGCGCGCCTTCATCAAGGTTGAAAGGAATATATATTTTTGGACGCAGCACTCCAACAATAATCGGCGAGCGCACTTTATCCGATTGCCATACGTTTTCGGACAACAGCACAGCATTGTTCAGCCGTCTGCAGACCTTAAACCAGCTTATAACGGCATACACAAGCATAGTCGCTATACCAACGCACCAAATTACGGCAAAAACGGTAAGCCAATCCGTTCCGGCTGCAGTTATAGTATCAGCAGGCACATTTGCAGGTGGCATAATATCCGACATTGGCGGCTCTATAGGAATTACCGGTTCTGAGGGGGTTGTAGGTATAGGCGGCATTGTTGATACCACACTTTCCGGACGCTTCACAATTCTCAGCAAACTGAATGCCGAGCGGAAAGACACCGGACAAAGCAATCGAAACGCAAC
>JAFXFT010000233.1 GCA_017513385.1 Oscillospiraceae bacterium
CAAGAACTTCGCTGAACTCCTTGTTCTGGCTGTACATTTTGCGGTAGATGCTGTAAATGTGCTTGAGGCGGCTGAATACCTTGCATTCCACGCCCACGGAGCGCATACGCTCGGTGACGGTTTCGGAAACGCCGTTCATGAAGCTTTCCAGCGACTTCCTGCGGTTATCCAGCTGGCTGGTTATCTCCTGATAGCCGATGGGGTCAAGGTAGATGAGGGAAAGGTCCTCCAGCTCCCACTTGACGCGCTGCATACCGAGGCGGTGAGCGATGGGCGCGTATATCTCCATGGTCTCCAGCGCCTTCTGACGCTGCTTCTCGGCAGACTGATAGTTCATGGTGCGCATATTGTGGAGGCGGTCGGAGACCTTGATGATGATAACGCGGATGTCCTTGGCCATTGCCATGAGCATTTTGCGCAGGTTCTCCACCTGTTCCTCTTCCTTGCTGGTATAGACAACTCGGGTCAGCTTGGTTACGCCCTCTACCAGCAGCGCCACGTCCTTGCCGAAGCGCTTGGCGATTTCCTCGGCGGTGACGGGGGTGTCCTCCACCACGTCGTGAAGCAGGCAGGCGATGACGGAGTCCTCGTCCAGCTCCATGTCCGCGATTATGTCCGCGGCGGCGATGGGGTGGGTGACGAAGAGGGAGCCGTCCTTGCGCTTCTGCTCGCCGTGGGAGTCGCGGGCGAACTGATATGCATAGCGCAGGCGCTCAATATTTACGCCCGGATTGTATTTTTTGATTTTTTCCTCGAGAGCGAGGTATTGTTCAAGAACCTCGTCGCGGGTTTCGGTGTGGATATCCATATGCGTACCTCTTTTTTGCCCCGTTTGGGCAGGATTGCTGTAATAAGATGAACGCCTCTGTCGAGGCGACACCTCATCAGTCACCTTCGGTGACAGCTTCCCCTCAAGGGGAAGCCGGGAGCTCAGTCCCAGTCATGATTAAAAATCGTAATATAGATGTCCCGGCAGACACCCACGAAATTCCGGTGAATATCTCGGTTGGAATATCGCTTTATGGTATAGCCGGAGTTTGACAAATTACTATCGCGTACGGCATCTTTCTTTACTCCCTCATCGTCGTAATGCTGCGTACCGTCGACTTCTATGATAAGTTTGGCAGATGCACAATAGAAATCAACTATATATTCTCCAATAACCTGTTGTCTTTTTACTGTAACAGGAAGCTTTTTGAGAAAATCGTACCAAAGGTGACGCTCCTCGGGAGTCATATGAGTTCTCAAAGTCCTTGCGTTGGGCTGCAGCTTTTTGTTATAGTTTTTGTTCATGGGCGAGACCTTTCAGCCTTCCCCTTGAGGGGAAGGTGGCATTTGCGTAAGCAAATGACGGATGAGGTGGAATGAAATAAGCGCCGGATTATTCGCCGGTTTTCAGGCGATGCAGGATTTTGGAGTTTTCCAGATTTACCTTTTTGCCGGTGGAGTCGGGGTAGATGCTCATGTTGTCCTTGCAGCGGCTTATTTCCGCAAGACCCAGCTCCTCGAACACGTTAAGGCAGATGATGACCTTGCCGTAGGAAGCGCCAACGCTCTTACCAAGGTCTGCGACCACCTCGCGCACGCTGCCTGCCATAGCGCCCTGATGGGAGATCATGCTGCGCCATACGGCGGCGAATATGCTGCGGTCGGGAAATATGGACTCGCGCTCCTCGGGGGTGAGGGGCTCGTTTTTGAAGAATTTTATGGTGAGGGCAACGCTGGGGTCGGCGGGAATGCGGGAGGGACGGGCATCCTTGAGCAGCAGCTGCACGTTGCGGGAGCCGCGGAACTCATTTACGCTGACCTCGAAGGCGATGTCGGCGCGCATTCCCGTGCGCAGACCCAGCTCACGGACGGTCTTGGAGAAGAATACGCAGTCAATGCTGCGGAAATCGCGGGAGATGCGCATTTTAAGGTGGCGGTCGCCGCCGATGGGGGTGAGGCTGTCCACGGAAACGCCGCGCATACACAGAATGGGGGGAGGATTGCCGCCGCCCCAGGGCTCGTTGGAGACCAGCTCGTCGATATTCTCGATGGTCAGCAGGGAGGCGCTGTCCACCTCATAGTCCACAAAGAGGGTGAGCTTGCGCTCCTCGCCTTCCTTTTTCTTATAGAATTCCTGCATACGCTTGCGGAAAGCGGGCAGGTTGCTTATATCCATGGTAAGGCCGGCAGCCAGCTCATGGCCGCCGTAGGTTTCCAGCAGCTCGGCGGAATCGTCCAGCGCCTCGAATATGTTGAAGCCGTAGGCACTGCGGCATGAGCCGCGTCCGTTTCCGTCCACGTTGCAGATAACTATTGCAGGCACGCCGAATTTTTCGGCAAGGCGGGAGGCAACTATGCCGGAAACGCCCTGATGCCAGTCCTCGGAGGCGAGGATAATGGGGCCGTCCACACCGTCGGAAAGCATGGTGAGGGCGTCCTCGTAAACTTCGTTTTCAACGCTGCGGCGCTCCTGATTGAGCATGCACAGCTCCTTCGCCAGCGCCTCAGCCTCCTCGGCGCTGCGGGACATGAGCAGGTCGAAGGCAAGACGAACCTTGCCCATGCGTCCTGCCGCATTGAGCTTGGGAACGAGCACGAAGCTGATGTTGATGCTGTTTACCTTGCTGCGCTCCACGCCGGTCTCTGCCATGAGGGCGGTAAGACCGATGCGACCCTTTTTCTTGAGGGCGGCGATACCGCGGCGCACGATGGCGCGGTTTTCGCCTATCATGGGCATTATGTCGGCAATGGTGCCCATGGCGGCGAGGTCGCCGTATTCCTCCATTACCTGCTCGAGTCTGTGGGCACCCTCCAGAGCGCATACCAGCTTGAAGGCTACGCCTACGCCTGCCAGTCCCTTGAAGGGGTAGGGGCAGTCGGGACGGTGGGGGTCCACCACCGCGTCGGCAAAGGGCAGCTCGCCGGAGCATTCGTGATGGTCGGTGATGACCATGTCCATGCCCATCTCCCTTGCCAGCTCCGCCTGAGCGCAGGCGGTAACGCCGCAGTCAACGGTGACGATGAGGGTAACGCCCAGCTCCTTGAAATGGCGCAGAGCCTCCTCGTTTACGCCGTAGCCCTCGGTAAGGCGCTCGGGGATATAGGGCTCGCAGAAGAGCCCCTTGGAGCGCAGATATGTGGTAATAAGGCAGGTGGAAGTAAGACCGTCCACGTCGTAGTCGCCGTAAACGGCGGTACGCTCCCCGGTCTCTATGGCGCGGCGAATACGCGCGGCTGCCTTGTCCATGTCAGCCATGATGAAGGGGTCTGAAAGGGTTTCCAGACCGTCGTGAAGGAACTCTATGGCGTCCTTAGGCTCCGAAAGGCCGCGGGAGGCCAGCAGTCTGGCGGTCAGCGGCGTAAAGCCGGCGCGCTCAAGCTGCGTTACATGCTGTGGGTCGAAGCCCTGTATTTTCCATTCGTCAAAAGCCCTGATAGTCACCACCACCTTTAGTGTTGCACCCGCAAGCGATATAACCTCGGCTTATGGGGTGGGCTGCTTATTGTAATATTACTCCTATTCTAATTATTATATCAAAAGCAATTGGCTTTGGCAACGAAAAATCATGGTTTTTTTCTGCAGGGAGAAGGGAGAATTAAGAGGTTTTGCAATTTAAATCGACGTGGTGGAAACCCTTGCTGTCATTCAGAGGGCGAAGCCCGAAGAATCCCCTGAATGGTTTTGCCGTGGTCGTTACTGCGGAACATTCAACGGGGGGATTCCTCGCGATGCTCGGAATGACGGTGGGGGTTGGGTGCTGTGATGCTTGCGGCTGAGGCTTAACCTTCCCCACAATGGGAAGGTTAAGCCTCAGCCCTACGTTCGAGGAAATCATACTTGTAGGGAACAGGCCTGCCTGTTCCGCTTGATGGTTTACTGCCGGTGGTGGACGGAGGAACCGTGACCACCTCATCCACCGCTTCGCGGTCCCCCTTCCCCTCAAGGGGAAGGCTAACCGTGGGTTTACATTTTGCGGTGTGTTGTTATTGCGGCGAAAATTTACAGGTTACTTGTAGGGAACAGGCCTGCCTGTTCCGTTTGTGACGATACTGCCGGTAGTGGACGTACATAGCGGAATGGGCAGGCCCATTCCCTACGAATGTGTTTGGATTTTTATCGGTGTAACATCAAAGGAATAAGAGTAAAAATACTGTCATTGCGAGGAGCGGAGCGACGCGGCAATCTCCGGAGGTGGGTTTGCTGCGCAGGTGGATTTTACGCTGGGGATTCCCACGCTGCGCTCGGAATGACATATTTGGGGTGCGCAGGGTGTTATCGTTGCTGCGGTGTGTGTCGCTGCATGGCGGCGGGGGCGCGGCCCGCCCTACGTTGTTGATTTGAGTGCGTTGGCGAATGTAGGGTGGTGGCGTGACTTGACGTATACTGTGGGCGCGTGTTAAAATCATTGCATTCAAAGAAAAGGGGGTGTACTCCGTGAAAACAGAAAATACCGCGCTCGTCTCGACTCGTAACTACGGAGTGGATACCCTGCGGATAGTTTCCATGCTGATGATAGTGGTCGCCCATGTATTCACTCAGGGCGGCGTGCTAAATGCCGTGGAGGAAGGCAGCGCGAACTGGTACGCGGCATGGGCGCTGCGCATTTTTTTCATAGTGGACGTAAACTGCTTCGCGCTGATTACGGGCTACACCGCCCTGGACTCACACTTCCGCGCCTCCAAGGTGGTGGCGCTGTGGCTGCAGATGTTCGTATATTCCGTGGGGCTTTCGGCACTGTTCCGCATTCTGGGAACAAGTGCGTTCGAGCCGATGAAAACGTTTTTCCCTGTTCTTTCGGGTCGCTGGTGGTACATGACCGCCTACTTCGGCATCATCTTTTTCCTGCCCTTCATGGGTGTTCTTCTGCGCAGTCTGAGCCGCAGGCAGGCATCGCTGATGGTGCTCGCCCTTATCTGCCTGTTTTCGCTGCTGCCCTCGGTGTATTATAGGGATACCTTCAAGCTGCAGGGCGGTTACCACGTGGCGTGGCTTGCGATACTGGCGCTCATCGGCGGTTACATAAAGCGCTTCGAGCCCTTTAAAAATACCCGCCGCCGCTGGCTGATAGTCTATGCGCTGTGCATGGTCTGCGTCTGCGCGTGGAAGTTTGTTTCGAAGTCCACACCCGACCGCTTTGTGAACTTCACTTCAATATTTCCGCTGATCGGTTCGGTCTCGCTGCTGCTGTTCTTCTCGCGGATAAGAGTGTCGGCTGCGGTGAAAAAACTGACAAAATTCATCGCGCCCATGACCCTGGGTGTATATCTTATCCATGTGCATCCCTGCGTGTGGAACTTTGTTCTGTCGGGGCTGTTTTCTCCGCTGGCGGAGCTTAATCCTGCTGTGATGCTGCTGGGTGTAGTTGGCTCGGCGCTGGCGATTTTCGTGGTGTGCGCCGCTGTTGATTGGCTGCGCGGGCTGCTGTTCCGGCTGCTGAAGATAAACAGGCTGGCGGAGATCATAGGGGACAAGCTTACTGCGCTGGCGGAAAAAGTGATTAAGTGAAGAGCAGTACAGATGTTGCTGCCTTCGGCAGGCCCCTCATCCGTCATTTGCTGATGCAAATGCCACCTTCCCCCCGAAGAGGGGAAGGCAGAGCGGTATGTTAAAATTATTTTGAGGATTGAATTATGAAGCATATTGATTTATACACCGACGGAGCCTGCTCCGGAAATCCCGGTCCGGGCGGCTGGGGCTGCGTGCTCATATACAAGGGCGTGGAGAAGGAGCTTTCCGGCGGCGAGGCGGAGACCACAAACAACCGCATGGAGCTGCTGGCGGTTATAAACGGGCTGGAGGCACTGAAGGAAAGCTGCGCCGTCACCCTTTACAGCGACTCCAAGTACGTAATCGATGCCCTGCAGCTGGGCTGGGCGCAGAAATGGCGCGCCAACGGCTGGATGCGCAATAAAAAGGAGTCGGCGAAGAATCCCGAGCTTTGGGAGCGCCTGCTGAACCTTTGCCAAAAGCATGAGATGAGTTACGTATGGGTCAAGGGTCACGCCGAGAATGAATACAACAACCGCTGCGACAAGATGGCTGTGGCGGAAAGCAAAAAGTTTATGATGTAATGCGAAAGCACCCCGTATCGGTCGATACGGGGTGCATAGACTGTCAAAGAAGTCAAATAGACGTAAAAAGGTAAAGAAAGAGAAAGGCTTCTCCCTTGAGGAGAAGCTGTCAACGAAGTTGACTGATGAGGGTCCGCGTAAGCGGTAAAAATGGCAGTATCACTATATTTGCGGCACTTCGTGCCGTCCCCTCATCCGTCAGTCGCAAGGCGACTGCCACCTTCCCCTCCAGGGGGAAGGCTTGCCTTAATTCAACTGCGCA
>JAFXFT010000234.1 GCA_017513385.1 Oscillospiraceae bacterium
CTCGGAATGACGGCAAAAAGTTTGGGGATTCCTCGCAAGCTCGGAATGACGAGGGTGCGTTGCTTCTAATGTGGGTTGAGTGAACTGTAAAAATGCGTTGTTGCCATTGGGCGCGACGGCTGTTATGATTTTTTTGTAAGGTGCCTTAACGAAAATTATGGAGGATACTATGGAAATCGGAAGCAAAATCAAACAGCTGAGATATAAATGCGGCCTCACACAGGAACAGCTGGCGGCACGGCTTGGAATCAGCGCTCAGTCGGTGTCCAAGTGGGAAAACGCGGTCGCCATGCCCGACATTACTCTGCTGCCGCTGCTGGCGGAAGTGTTCGGTGTAAGCATCGACGAACTGTTTGACCTTACGGTGGAGCAGAAACTGAAACGAATCGAAAACCGAATGAACACGGAAGAGGAATTTCCCGAGCCGCTGTTCAAGGAATACGAAGAATTTCTCACCGCTCAGCTTACAGAAAACAAGGACAGAACCATGATACTGTGGCTGCTGGCGCGGCTGTATCATCACAGAATGGAGGCGGATGCCCGCCGCGTGAGCAAATATGCCCGCGAGGCGATAATGCTTGCGCCAGCGCAGAAAGAATGTCAGTGGCTTCTGCAGATGGCGGAGGGTGATGCACCCTGGGATTGGAATATCGCCAACCACGCGGGTGTGATAAATTTTTATAAGTCCGTTATTGCCAATGACAAAGGCACGCCCAAAACCCCGCTGCCTTATTATTATCTCATCGACGACCTTATCGCTGACCGCCGTACCGAGGAGGCGCGGGAATATGTGGAGAAATGTGCCGCGCTGCCTGCGCACAAGCCCTTTTTGCTTGAGGTATACCGCGCGCATATTGCTCTTGCCGAGTATGACGAGGCGGGCGCGGACGGCATAATGGAGGCGGCGCTGGAAAAGTACGGCGACAACAGTGGATTCCTGTTTGAAACGGCGCAGTATTATGCCAAAAAGTGCGATTACGAGAAGGCGGTCGAGTTTTACGAGAAGTCATGGGCAAGCGAAGAGGATAAAAAGCCTCGCTACACCGATGCGTTGCAGGGTATCGCGCTGATTTATGAGATTATTGGCGACAGTGAAAAGGCTGCGGAGACCTATGATAGATGGATTTGCTGCCTGCGGGAAGAATGGGGCTTTGCCGCCGACGACAGAGCGGTGGTGGAGACCGAGCGAGAGAAAGCCCGCGTTTTGCAGAAATGAGAGGAACGTGAGCCGTGAGGAAAATTTTAATACTGTTTGCGGCTCTGCTTTTGCTGGCGGGCTGTAAGCCAGTCCATTACGATGCGGAGAATATTTCGAGGCTCTATGACCGGGATTGGATAATCGGCAGGAGTCGGGCGGAAATCGAGGAAAAGTATCGGGAGTTTGACCGCGAGTTTACCTCCGATGAGGGGGAAGTGCTGGGTGCCTTTTACGTCAATTATGAGAATCGCGGACTTGATCCCAGCTATATTCACGATACATATTTTGTGGTTTTCGATGACGATGACATTGCCGTTGACGCGTATTTTCGCGAGACCAGTATCGGCGGCTGAGCGTATGAGAAAATTGCGGTAAATAATGTGACCCGTGGACGTTTTGTCCGCGGGTCATTTTTTGTGGGGAGGGCTGTAGGGAGCATCGAACTCGACGCTCCGTAAGCTGACGTGCTCCAAAAGCGCGTCATTCAGAGGGCGAAGCCCGAAGAATCCCCCGAGCAGACGAAGAACGTATCGTTGCTGCATACCACTCAACGGGGGGATTCCTCGCAAGCTCGGAATGACGCAGTATGTAAGTTATGGTTTTAGGGAACGCTCTTGAGCGTTCCGTATGAACGATGCTGCCGGTAGTAAACAGGGACGCGGAACAGGCAGGCCTGTTCCCTACGAGGTAGTTTTATATTTTTTGTGTTTTCATTTTCTGCCGTTATGTACGTTGCGCAGCGAACGCCGGGGGCGGAGCTCCCTGCAACGTAAAATTGTGCAAAACCGAACATGTATACCTATTGTCAAAAATTACATGATATGATATGCTGAAAATGTAGAAAATGCACAAAGGATGTTCGGGGGAGGGGCTGCCGTGATGAAAAATCTCATAATACGCACTATCTGTCTTGCGCTGTGCGCACTGTTCTTATGCTCCTGTGCAGCAACGAAAACGTCGAAATATCATCCCGATATACCCGCTGATACTTTGCCGGACAATATTCCTACAAACTGGGAGCTTTATCAAGGCGATATTTACGATATTACCGCAGCCGGCTTTGAATTATACAAGCTGATATATCCCAATGCGGATGTGGCATGGAGCAGTATGGGAATAGCGCGCGAGGGATTTTCGGTAGATTGCGGCGGTTTGGATATGGAGCGACTTGCTGCTTCCGGAATAGTGCCCGAGCACGCTATATTGGAATATGCCGAAGATATTATAGATTCCCGCCTGAGCCACAATATTCCCCGCGCACCAAAAACAGAGGGGCAGTTTAAAGACGGTGTGACGATGAGGGTGGAACACGAGGCATATCCGCCGTGCGCTGATTATATAGAATTTACATTGGAGTGTGAACGAAATTTTAGCTTCGATTACAGCGAGGAACTGTATAAATATGTTGACGGAGAGTGGAATTGGGTTGCCAGGACATATTATGCAAGAGCAGGTTTGGGAGGGATGTTTGACATCTCTTTGGATGCGGGAGTTCCCGAAACCAGACAATTAAGAAGTTTTTCAAATAAACTTGGCGTGGGCCTGTACCGCTTGGATATATGGCCTCATATTTCGGGATATGATGAAATATACTCCGCGGAATTTGTGGTTAAAGAGGATGCCGAGCCCTTGGAGCCGCTGCCTCTTCCTGAGAAGGATACAAAAAGGGGATACCCGCTGAACTTCTTTTGGCAGTGCGAGCTGCCGGAAAACTGCACCGCGCTGACAATGACGGAGCAGATAGAGTGGCCGGTGGAGGCCTGCAGTTATTCTGTAGCATCGGGTTGGAGCAATGACAATGCGACAATTGCACGGGAATTGCTGGGCGAGGACTGCACTTATGATGCCGAAACGGATACATATACCGCAGGTGCAAAGACTTTGCGTATTGGTGAAGCCGATGCGGAGCTTAGTGACAGCGCACCGCAGGCGCGGGTAATGGAGCTGCTGAAGGACGAGGTATGTGATTTTTCAAGCTCAAGAGGAACGGTTAATCCAAAAATAGATTTGGATATTGCGCTGCGCCATATGGTGGGGCAGGTGCAGATGATACATAGGAGCTGCTCGCCTGCTAATGGTATACTGAATTTTGCTTTGAAGGATTATTTGACTGCCAAAAAGGAAGAACTGTCGCCCGAGGAGTATGCTGCACAGTATGCTGAACTGGAGGAAGTGCAATATCTTTTCAAGCAAAAGCTGGCTTACTACAGCGCTGCACCAATGGTGAGCGCTGTAGATGAGTTTGGCTGCACTTCCGTAAACGGCGGCGGCATCAGCGGGCCGGAGGTTTACGGAATTTCGATTGACGGAGATGTGGTGGCGATTTCTATGCGGCGCATGTTCGGCAGCATTGCCGCCAACGAGGACACTGCTGCAACGGTTTCGCCCTATGACGCGGCGGATGCAATATTGCCGGAGCTGTGGAATATAGAGCAGGAGTTTTCAATCACCGGCGCAAAGTTTGAGTATGCATATCACGGCGAGGATCACAGCGTACTGCACCCCACATGGGTGTTTACCGTAGAATGTGCGGACGGCAGCGAGCTGTATTTTGGAGTTGACGCACTGACGGGTGAGCTGGTGAAGTAAAGAAAGGAACGGCTGTTATGAAAAAACGTATAATACGCACCATCTGCTTCGGGCTGTGCGCACTGCTTTTATGCTCCTGCGCGCCTGCGGAGATTACGCAGCAGGAAAAGTCCTTTGAGCTGCCGAAGCTGCCTGAGGGTATGCATAACGTGCCGGAGGCCTATGCGATGGACAGGCTTGGCCACAGCAGAATATGGTTTGCGGGGGCCCATGTGGAGCTTTTCAATATGCTCAATCCCGATACCTACGTTTACTATCAGTCGCCCATTTCAAGCGCTGGCGGCAGAGAAGTGCGGATATCCGGGCCCGGCTGCGAGGAATTCGTCAATTCGGAAATCGCGGAGAATGATTGGTATGATTACAAATACAAAACCGAATACTTCGACCTGCGGCGAAGCGACCCTATCCCGCGTAAGCCGGAAAC
>JAFXFT010000235.1 GCA_017513385.1 Oscillospiraceae bacterium
CGACCCGTGGTTCGGGAGCGGGAAGTGCGTACAACCGAGCTGGACGCTGTCGGCAACGCCGTTCTTGACCCCGAAACCGGTCTGCTTACCGTAAAGAAGCAGAAGCGCAGGGTCGTGGAGATGTTCGACTTCTCCGTTTTCAAGGAGCTGTGGCTGCGGGTGCGCGTGGACGTTGGCGCAAGCACCTATTTCAGTGAAATTGCCATGGTGCAGACCCTTGACAATCTGCGCCGCGACGGAACTCTCGACCTTATTGAGTATCTTGAGCGCATTCCCGATAAGCTTATTCCCCGCAAGGCGGAGCTTATCGAGGCTGTGCGGGAGCGCAGCGGGGTCGTGGAGAGCGCGTCCAACGTGGTGGGCATTGCCTCCGCCGGTGCGCTGACAAAGCTGCCCACTACGGTGCAGGCAAAATACGCTGATCTGCCCGCAGCCGCCCAGCGGGCGCTGATGGCAAAGGCGAAGATGTAAGGGCAGTATATACAAAACAGCATTCCCATATGGCTTCCCCCTTTGGGGGGAAGCTGGCATGGCAACGCCATGACTGATGAGGGGAATCCGCGCAAGCGGATAAAGTTGTTGGTTAATTGCGATGAGACCTAAAGCTGCCTTGCGGCAGGCCCCTCATCCGTCGGCTGCGCCGACACCTTCTCCCCGGAGGGGGGAAGGCATAGCTGTATTGAAAATCAGGAGGTCAAAAATGGAAGAAAATCGTGATTTTGAAGCGGAAGTATCCGAGCTTATGGAGCTTGCCCCCGAGCTGGAGGGCGGCACCCTGCCCGAGGAGGTCATCTCCGCCGCCGCGGCAGGCAAAAGTCTGAAGGAGGCCTATTCCGAGTTCCGCGCCGGCCAGGAGGAGATCAAGCGCCAGAATGAGGCTGCCCGCGAGAAGGCACCTGTCGGCGGCGTTTCCGGCAGCGGCGGCATAGTGGAGCGGGAAGTGGACGACTTCCTGCGGGGTCTCTGCGAGGAATACTAAAAGATGAATTGGCACAGTGCGCCATGAATTGAAATCGAAGATTTCATGAATTGCCCTGAGGGCATGGAGGATAAGGTTATTCATGGTGCGGAGCACCAATTCATGAAGCTGTGCTTCAATTCATGGGCGAAGCCCAATTCACGCCCGTAAGGGCAATTCATTTAAATTTGAAAGGATGATAATTCAATGTCCGGTGGAATTAATCTTGCAAGCAAGTACAGCAAAGTAATCGACGAAAGATTTTATAAGGAATCTCAGGCTGCTCTGGCGGTGAATAACGACTACGAGTTTACCGGCGTAAAGACCGTAAACGTCTACTCTATTCCCGCCGTTGCCATGAGTGACTACAGCCGCAGCGGTACTGCCCGCTACGGCACTCCCAACGACCTGAGCCGCAACGTGCAGACCCTGACCGTTGCCCGCGACCGCGCCTTCACCTTCATTATCGACAAGGGCGACAAGCTCCAGTCCATGAAGGTCACCGACGCCGGCAAGGCTCTCAACAGACAGATCCGCGAGGTCATCGTGCCCGAGTACGATACCTATGTTTTCCGCAAGCTGGCTGCCGCCGCTACCGCCATCGGCAATGCCGACGATACTGCCATCACCGCAGACAACGCCTATGAGTGCCTGCTGGCAGGTCAGGAAAAGCTGGGCGACCGCAATGTACCCGATCGCGGTCGCGTCTGCTTCTGCAGCTATAAGTTCGCAAACCTGCTCAAGCGCGACAGCTCCTTTGTCCGCTACGGCGACAGCTCTCAGGAGCTGCTCAAGAAGGGCGTTATCGGCGAGGTGGACGGCACCAAGATCGTAAAGGTACCCGCCAGCCGCCTGCCCTCCGGCTGCGCATTCCTTCTGGTTCACCCCATGGCAGCCACCGCTCCCAAACAGCTGGAGGAATATAAGATCCACGATAATCCTCCCGGTATCTCCGGTTTCCTTGTTGAGGGCCGCTGCATCTATGACTGCTTCGTGCTGGACGAAAAGGCATACGGTATCTATTACCACGGCTCTCAGGGTGTGTTCCGTCCTCTTGACGTTACCACCTCCGGCACCGGCATGGGCAAGGCCGCAGTAATGGTAGTTCCCGGCGTTCTCGAGGCCTCCGGCAACAAGTGGTATTATCAGACCGCTGCCACAGAGGCTGAGCTGACCGAGCTTACCCTCGGCACCGCCATCACCACCTCTCAGTGGACCGAGCTTGCCGCTCCCGGCACCGAGATCACCCCCGACGCCGATCACAAGATCATTCGCGTTATCGAGTGCGACGGCGCAGGCAAGCCCATCGCTGTAGGCGACGCAGTTCTGCACATCGGCTGATAAGGGTTTCCGATGACAAACGGAATGTGAGCTAAGGCTTCCCCTTTTGGGGCTGCTGAGGTGCGGAATAACGCGCAAAATCTAAAATTGTATGTCATTCTGAGCGCCAGCGAAGAATCTCCGCAGGAAAATGCAGATTGGCAGTAAACAAGCTGCGGAGATGCTTCGCAAGCTCAGCATGACAAATCTTTTGCGTGGGTTATTACTTTTTCGGCACTTTGTGCCGCCCCTCATCCGTCAGCTTCGCTGACACCTTCCCCCCCGAAGGGGGAAGGCTGATAGTTCCATATAAGGACTGTGCTTGCGAAAGGAGAGGAACATGACATATAAACAGCTTCGGGACGACACCCTCCGCCTGCTTAACCAGTACAGCGTGGCGGGCGAGGAGGTCAGCCCCACCTATAATAATCAGGCGGATTACCTCAAGCGGCTGCCCTCTCTGCTCAATGACGGGCAGATGCTCATCGCCACCACCCTGCGCCCCATCACAGAGATGATGGAGCTCAAGCCCTATGCGGCCACCCGCATGGGCAATTGGCTGCGCTTTATCCTGCCCGAGGATTTTTACCGTCCCAGCGGCAGAGGCCTGGCGGTGGTGCAGGGCAGCGAATGCTTCCGCAGCCATGAATTTCAGCTGCTGGGCAGCGCGGCACTGCTTGTGCCCGAGAGTCTTTTCGGCTCCGTAGCGCTGGAATATTACCGCTACCCCGTGCCCTTCGACACCGATGCGGAGGACGATGACCGCGCGGATAACACTCCCGATACCCACACCCTGCTGCCCTACTATGCGGCGGCGCATCTCGCCATGCATGACGACAGTTTCCTTTACGCATCTCTGCTCAACGAGTTCGAGGCGCGGCTGGAGCGCCTGCGTCAGCCTGCCACCGCCCAGCGCATGAGCGTGCGGGATTACTACGGAGGTTTCGGCTATGAGGGTTAGGGTGCCTGCTCAGGCAAAGACCTATTGCGTTTCCGTTGACCGCTTCGACGGCGGGCTGAACCTTTTCGAGGAGGAGAGCCGCCTGGACATAAACCAGACCTCCCAGATGAAAAATCTTCTTTGGCGGGACGGTGCGCTGGCCTCCCGCCGGGGACAGCGGCTGGTCTGCGAGCCTGCGGGCAACGGTCTCGCGGCATATGAACGATACTTCGCGGGTCGGGCAATTTTCCATATCGGCAGCCGCCTTTACGCAGTTGACCCCAAAAACGGCGAGGAGCGCTGCATCTATACCGGACTTCAGCGGGTAGCGGGCACGTTTTTTATGTACAACGGCAAGCTGTACTACAAGACCCGCGGCGCATATCTTGTCATCGACGAGGAACTGAGCGTCAGCCCCGTGCAGGTGTATACGCCGGTCATCTGCATAAATGCCGACCCCGCCACCGGCAGCGGCGACCTTTACCAGCCGGAAAACCGGCTCAGCCCCCGCAAAACCCTGTGGTACAACGCCGACGGCGGCAAAAGCTACCGCCTGCCCGTTACGGGCGCGCAGATAGTGGAAGTCACCGTGGACGGTGAAGCGGTCAGCGGCTACGGCTACGATGCTGCGGCGGGTGTGCTGAATTTTCTCACTGCACCCCCTGTATCCGACCCGCCTGTGAACAACACCGTGCGCGTTACCTATGCGCTGGACAATGACGTTGCCCGAGGAAACATTATGGATTGCACCTGCGCTGAGGTTTTCGGCGGCGACAGCCGCCTGTGCATCGTGATGGCGGGCTCTGCGACCCAGCCCGATGCATATTTCTGGAACGGCAGCCACGCGGCTATGGATCCCGGCTACTTCCCCATGGAGCATTACAACCTTGTGGGCGATGAGATAACGGGCTTCGGCCGCCAGCAGGGCATGCTGGTGGTATTTACCCGGGGCAGCGTAGGCCGCGCATCATTTTCGCTGGTGGCCATAGACGGGCGGGAGCGCATACAGATGCCTTACGTCACCATAAACAGCGCTATCGGCTGCGACATGCCCCGCAGCATTCGGCTGGTGGAGAATAATCTCGTGTTCTGCAACTCCCGCAGCGGCGTTTACCGCCTGCAGAGCACCTCTGCTGCTGCGGAGAATGAGCTGCAGCACATCAGCCGCAATGTGGACGGAACGGACAGGCGCGCGGGTCTGCTGGCCGATACGGCGGCGGGCGATTGTGCCGCCATGACCGACGGCAGCCGTTACTGGCTGGCGGTGAACGGCAGGGTTTATATTTGGGATTACTCAATCAGCACCGCCGCCAAGCCCAGCTGGTTCCTGTTCACCAATGTAGACGCGGCGGCCTTTGTACGCGAGGGGAACGATATATGCTACGCCGCCCGCGACGGCAGGATATGCGCGTTTTACGATAACTTTTTCGACTTCGGCAAGGCAATAGAGCGGGAGTATCGGCTGCCCCCTCAGGCCTTCGGCGGTTATGAGCGGCTCAAGGACGTGGACAAGGTGGTGCTGACCATGTCCTCCACTACGGACAGCCTGCTGCGGCTGGATTACATCAGCGACTACGGCGTGCGTACCGAGCCCGTACCCCTGCGGGCATATTCATGGCGGCTTGCGCCCCGCAATATGAATTACCGCATGCTGGACAGCCTCAGCTGGTCGCGCAGCTCCCTGCGCAGACCCGCCTGCCGCCATGTGCGCAACTTCGCCATGAGGCTGTATAACAACGAGCCGGGGCAGGATCTTACTCTGCTCTCGGCAAGAATATTTTTCCGTTACCGCGCCCTTGAGCGCTGAAAGGAGGAAACGGCAATTAAGAAGCTTATTTTTTCCAAGTCATGGACAAATAAAAATGACTTTCCCACCTATGAAGAGAACGAGGAGCAGGTTCGCAGGGATATGCAGTGCCTCCATGATGAGACACGCTCGGCGTTCAACGCGCTGGTAGATGAGCTGACGGGCAGTGCCGCTGCCGCGCAGTTGGGCGCAGCCGCACCCAAGGGCTTTGCGGGCAAGACCGTGCAGGCGGTTCTTGACGAACTGGCTGCTGCCCTTGGTCAGCTGGGCGGCTCTCTGGAAATGGAGGACTCCACTCTGGTGCAGCTGGTTGCTGCGGCGGTGGAGCGTGACCTGCTTGACGAGTACTACACCTCCGTGCAGGTTGAGGAAAAGCTGGACGGACTGGGCGTTGATGCGTTGGAGCAGCGCGTGGACAGCATGGAAAGCGCCCTCTCTCAGGAGGGCGTGGTGCTGGGAGAGGTGGAGCGCATGTATCCCTTTACCCTGCCCGCTGCGGAGCTGGCAGGTGCGGCGGAGCTTATGCCCGCCGAACTCGGCAATGCCCTTTGCATCGGCGGCGAGCTTATCTCCCTCACCGCAGGCGAGAGCGGCATGATGCTCACAAAGGTCAAGCCCCTCGAGGGCGTGATAACCTCCGCTGCACTCAGCGGAAATCCCCTGCCCCTGACCGATGCGTCCAAGGGCTTCGAGCCTCTGTGGGCAGACCCTGCAGGCGAGTATATGCTTGTGAAGGCTGCAAGCGTGTGGTATCTGGTGAGCCTTAAAACCGGCGCCTGCGCCCAGCTTGTTTCCGGCAGTGAAAACACATTCTGCGGCGCTGCCCGTGTGGGCAACATCGTTACCGCAGTTTTCCACAACGACGGAAATCTTTGGTTCTACCGCCGCAGCGTTGCAGGCGACAGCGGCACTCAGCCTGCTCTTACCGCCCTTGATACCTACCACGAAAGCGGCTCGGCTCTCGACCGCGTGCTGAATGTTTATGGCGGCGTGTTTGTGATGCTCAAGTATAACGCGGCGGCATCTGTTATGAAGGCTTACGAGCCCGGCAATATGCTGGCAGGCGCGGAGGTTTCCACAGGTCTCGCGGGTGCCTTTGTCCACAGCGGCGCGCGCATTGACGGCGCAAGCTGCCTGTTCCTCATGGAAAAGGATGACGGCAGCCGCTATCAGGCAAAATGTGTGCTCGCTGCGGATAATACCCTGTCGCTCACCGTAGGCGAGACCGAAATGAGCGGCAGCCGCATCATATGCGGCATCAACGGTATGCTTTGCGCGGTGGCGGGCGAAACCGTTTACGCCGTCGACAGCGACACCCTTGCGGTGCAGGCGACAATGAAGCTGCCCGCAGCTGTTCCCGATGCTATTTGCAGTGTGGAAGGTGCGGTGCTGGGCGAGCCTTGGGGCGGCAAGTATGTTCTTTTGGACGGCTGGCTGCTGAATGTGGAGGATATGACCGTCCGCGCCCTCCGCTGTGACGGTGCCGCACCCGCAGGCTATGCACTTCTGCCCGCAGCGCAGCGTTATTTTGCCGCTCACACTGACAGCAGATGGTATTTCTTCGACAGCCTGCTGAGGCCCGTCTGGGGCATGGTGCCCTATGTGACCGCCGGCGAGGCTTAATAAGGAGGCGTGGCAATGGACGAAAAGGTACTTGCGGAGCTGGAAGAGCTCTACTCCGGCGTTGAAGGCTGGACAGATGAAGAGCGGAAATATAATATCAAATTCGCCTATGACAGCGTGATGGCTCAGCGGGAGGCGCAGGCCAAATACGGCGCGGTGGATGCAAACGACCCCATCGCCGTGCAGGCTGCCGTGGAGCAGCGTATGGCTGAAAACGGCGGCACATTGGCGCCCCGCCCCACTGTGCAGAGCGGCGTAATCAATCGAGTGCCTGTGCAGAGCACAGCGCCCAATGTGAATAAAGCACCCGATGTAAGTGCTGCGCCTACGCTGCAGAGCAGTATTGCAGAAGGATATGAGGAGGCGCAGAAGCAGATGGAGAAGTCCGTAGACGCAGCCACCGAGGCTGCGGTTGCGGAGGTGGAAAACTCCGTTGCAAATGCTAACGCGCAGCTTCAGCAGCAGCGCGACGCGGTGGAGCTGGCTGCCGCAAATGCGGCGGATAATTCCGCGCTCTATTCCCAACTGCGGGGTGATAAGGGTGGTATCGGTAAGGCACAGTATGACAGCATTCAGAATACCGCCGCGAGAAATCACGCCGAAATCAACCGCACCCAGACCGCCTTCGCCCGCGATGCAGCCGTCGAGATAGCGGCGCTGCAGGCCAAGGGTGAGTATGAAAAGGCGGAAAAGCTGCTGGATATTACCCAGGAGCGCCTGTCGGCGCTGACCAAGCTGGCTCAGTGGCAGGCAGAGTACGCGGCAGATCAGCAGGAATTTCAGGAGCAGCTGCGCCAGTGGCAGGCGGAGTATGAGCTGGCGGCAGCCAAGGTCACAGGCATTACCGCCTCCGGTGCGCTCACCGCCGACTCCAAGGCTAAGCTTGCCGCATTGGGCGAGGCGATGTTGAAAAAGGGGCTTATGCCCTCCGCCGCCCAGCTTACCGCCATGGGTATGACCTCTGCGCAGGCGAGGGAATATATAGCGAGGATGAACGCGGAAGCGTGAGTTTTTGTGGGGAAGGGGAGGTACTATGGCTTCTCCTTGAGGAGAAGCTGTCACGGAAG
>JAFXFT010000016.1 GCA_017513385.1 Oscillospiraceae bacterium
AGGCTATGGCGCGGCGCAGGGAGGCCAATGACAGCTTCTTCAGGTCAACGCCGTCCATCTTTATGCTGCCCTTGTTGGGATCGTAGAAGCGGTTGGCCAGCTTGACGAGGGTGGTTTTGCCGACACCGGTGGGGCCTACGATTGCGTAGAACTGACCGGGCTTTACGGTAAAGCTTACGTCCTCGAGAATGGGTTTTTCGGGAGTGTAGCCGAAGCATACGTTCTCAAAGGTGATCTCACCCTCGGGCTTGGCAATGTCAATTGCGTTGGGATCGTCCTGAATCGTTGTGGGCTGGTCAACTATTTCCAGTACGCGCTCAGCGGATGCGATGGCCTGCTGAGCCTGCTCAACGAGATGGGTAAGACCGGTGATGGGAGCGAAGAACAGGGAGAGATAGAGCAGGAAACCGACTATGTAAGAAACGGAAATGTTGCCGTAGTAGGCAAGCACACCGCCGATGCCGAGGACGATGATGGTGCCGAAGGAGGTAAGGAACTCAATGCTGGGCTGGAAGAAAGCGCCTATGTATACGCTTTCGTACATTGCCTCGGAGTATTCGTTTACGGACTCATTGACTCTGGCGGCCTGACGCTTTTCCTGAGCAAAAACGCGGATCTCCTGAATGCCGGAGAAGCTGTCCTGCAGGGAGGAATTCATCTCACCCAGCGCCTTCTGAGTGCGGCGGAAGGTGGGCTGAAGACGCTTGGTGCAGAGCAGACATACCCAAATGATGAAGGGCAGGGGAATGCAGGTGATTGCGGCCAGCTTGGGGTTCATGGTAAAGAGGATAACAGTGACGCCGACGAAGGTGATGAGATTGGTAGCGGATTCGGGAATGATGTGAGCGTAAAGCTGCTCGAAGTTCGCCGTATCGTTGACAACGCGGCTCATAAGGTCGCCGGTCTTGGTGCTGGTGAAGTATTCGGTGTCAAAGGTCTGCATGCGGCTGTAGAGCTTCATGCGGACTTCGTGAACAACGCGCCATGCGGCCTTGTGAGCCAGCACGTTGGAGGTAAAACGGAAAATTCCGCGGATTATGTAGAGAGCGAGGATTATGATTACGAGGACGAGGATACGCTTGAGCGCTGCTTCGTCAACTCCGCCTTCCAGCTCCTCTACGATCATGGTCTGCACTCTGGGGGTAATGAGGCTGAAACAGGTCATGAGAATGATACATACAGCCGATATGATGAGCCAGCCTTTGTAAGCTTTTGCTTCCTTGGCAAGCCTTAACAGGGTTTTCAAAAAGCATCAACCTTTCTGTGAAGAGTATTGTTGCCATAATTTTACCATATAGTTAAGAAATATACAACCTTAAAAGCTCTGCACCAAAGGGGAACGTGGCGAACCGTGACGCATAAAGGGGAAGAAGATAAATTTTTGTTCATTCGATATTGACTAAAAGGGAAAATAATTGTAAAATACCATAGCTTTGCCCTGCAAATTGTGCAGGGTAAGGGCATTATTTATATGTTTTTTTGCACTGGGAACGCAGTTTTCGTTATTTTTTATCTAAAACTTTGAAACTTTTCCCGACATTGCACGTTAATTTGTTTCAATTTACAGTTGATTAAATGGGAAAAAGTATATATAATAACGAAGATATGATGTGCCTATGTGGAGGAGTGCGCCCGTTTGGCCCTTTTCCGCGGAAAGGAGACAGCTATGCACGAAGGTTTTCACGGCGATCACAGCCATGAGCATCCTCACACACACAGCCACGAGCATACTCATGACGGTGTAGCTCACAGCCATGAGCATGTCCATGAGCATAGCCACGACCATCACCATGACGGTCACGGCCACGCACACAGCCACGATGAGCTTCACGCAATGGGTATTCCCCATGATCATGACCACGGCGCAGACCCCGCCATCAAGGAGACTCGCGCCCTTCTGGACTTCATGCTTCATCACAATATCCATCATGCAGAGGAGCTTGAGGAGCTGGCAGGCAAGCTTCGCGAAATCGGCAGAGCAGAAGCCGCCGAGCGCATCGCAGCCGCAGTTACCCTCTTCAATCAGGGCAACGCCGAGCTCAATGAGGCTCTTATGCTCGTAAGCGAGTAATAAAGTTTATTCCCGTTTAGGAGGAACTGATATGTGCCTTGCAACCGCTATGGTAAACAAGAGCGGCACCGAAACCGTTCTTGCCAAGAACATCAGCAAGATCAGCATCGAGGGCGATAACATCGTCATGGTGGATATCCTCGGCGAGGAGTTCACCGTTGAGGGTACCCTCATCTCCGCAGACCTTGTAAACGGTGTTGTAAAAATCCAGGCAGCCTGATAACTGCCGAAAATCCAATTCAGGAGGTAAGCCCATGCCTATTACTATTGCTGTCGCCGGTAAAGGCGGCACCGGTAAGACTTCGCTCAGCGGACTTATCATCCACTACCTGAGCAAAAAGGGAAAGGGACCCGTTCTGGCCGTTGATGCCGACGCCAACTCCAACCTCAATGAGGTTCTCGGCGTAGAGGTAGAGACCACCCTCGGCGATATCCGTGAGGAGATCGCTCAGGCAGAACTTATGACTCCCAGCCCCATCCCCGCAGGCATGTCCAAGCAGGACTATGCCGAGATAAAGTTCAACAGCGCCCTTGCCGAGATGGACGATTACGACCTTCTCGTTATGGGCCGCACCCAGGGTCACGGCTGCTACTGCTTCGTAAACGGCCTGCTGCAGACCCAGGTTGCAAAGTACGCCGGTGGATACACCTACACCGTTGTTGACAACGAGGCCGGTATGGAACATATCAGCCGCGGTGTTCTTCCCGATGTAGATATTATCCTGCTGGTCAGCGACTGCTCCCGCCGCGGTGTTCAGGCGGTCGGTCGTATAGCAAAGCTGGTGGAGAGCCTCGACCTGAAGGCAAAGCAGGTCAAGCTCATCATCAACAAGGCTCCCGACGGTCAGCTGTCGGACGGTATCAAGGAAGAGATTGCCCTTCAGGAACTCGACCTTCTGGCCGTTGTCCCCATGGACGAGCTGGTTTATAAGTATGACACCGAAGGTATACCCCTTGTTAATCTGCCCGAGGACGCGCCCGTTAAGGTCGCGGTACGCGATATAATCCAAAAAATACATTTGTAAAAGGAGAATTGAAGATGCCTTTTAAAAAGCCTGTTCAAAAGTACAACGCATCTATCAACACCGTGGAGCTCGGCGTTGGCGACAAGAAGATCGTACTTGGCGGAGAGAACGTACTCCCCCTGTACACCTTTGACGGCGCCATCGAGAACGCACCCAAGGTAGGTATTGAAATTTCCGACCTTGGCTATGCAGACCAGGTTCCCGGCATCAGCGGCTTCTACGCCGACTGTGCAACCATCGCCGACATGGCAAAGAAGGCTGCCTCCATCGAGGCTGTTGACTTTGTCTGTCTGAGACTCGACAGTGCAGACCCCAACGGCTACGACGCTTCCTTCGAGGATTGCGTTGCTACCGCTAAGGCTGTTGCTGAAGCTATCGACAAGCCCCTCGTAATCGCCGGCTGCAAGAACGACGAGAAGGACGCTCAGCTCTTCACCAAGATCGCTGACGCTCTCCAGGGCAAGAACGTTCTCATGTTCTCCGCTAAGGAAGCTAACTACAAGGGTATCGCTGCTTCCGCAGGTCTCGCTTACGGCCAGAAGGTCGGCGCTGAGTCCGCTGTTGACATCAACCTTGCAAAGCAGCTCAACGTTCTCATCACTCAGATGGGCGTTAATGCTTCCAACGTTGTTATGAACACCGGTACCGCTGCTGCTGGTTACGGTTTTGAGTACGTTGTTTCCACCATGGACCGCGTTAAGGCTGCTGCTCTCGGCCAGAACGACGCTTCCCTCCAGCTTCCCATCATGACTCCCGTAGGTTCCGAGACCTGGGGCGTTAAGGAGTCCGTTGCTTCCGAGGAAGATATGCCCGCATGGGGCAGCCAGGAGAAGAGAGGTATCGGCATGGAAGTTACCACCGCTGCTGCCGTTCTCGCTTCCGGTTCTAACGCAGTTATCCTCAGACATCCCGAGTCTGTTGCTGCGGTTGCCAAGCTGATCAAAGAACTTATCTGAGGAGGACTACTGTAATGGCACTTAAAGGTATTGATATATTCAAGCTCACTCCCAAGACCAACTGTAAGGAGTGCGGCAACCCCACCTGCATGGCTTTCTCCATGAAGGTTGCTTCCGGTGCAGTTGAAATCACCAAATGCCCCCACCTCTCCGATGAGGTTCTGGCAAAGGTTAGCGAGTCCAACGCACCTCCCATGAAGACCATCGCTGTTAAGGCCGGCGACACCGAGTACAAGCTCGGCGGCGAGACCGTTCTTTACAGACACGAGAAGACCTTCGTAAGCAAGACCCTCTACGCTATGACCGTTTGCACCGACATGGAAGACAACGATGCTAAGATCGCTGAGAGCATGAAGGTTGATTACGATCGTATCGGCGAGCGTATGTACTGCGAGTACATCTTCGTCAACTGCGGCGAGAAGAAGGACGAGTTCGTTGCTCTCGCTCAGAAGGCTGCTGCTGCAAACCGCGGCGTAGTTCTCAACTGCTCTGATGTTGAGACCATGAAGGCTGCTGCTACCGCTATCAAGGACGCTCAGCCCATCCTCAACGGCGCTGACGCTTCCAACTACGAGGCTATGAGTGCTGTTGCTACCGAGCTCGGCTGCGTTCTCGGTGTTACCGGCGCTGACCTCGACGAGCTCTATGAGACCGTTACCAAGCTCGAGGCTCTCGGCAACAAGAACCTCATTCTCGATGTCGGCACTGCTTCCGTCAAGGCCGCTTTCGAGGGCGCTGTTCAGATCCGCCGCGCTGCTCTCCTGAACAAGGACAGAACCTTCGGCTATCCCACCATCGTTAACGTTGCCAAGCTGGCTGCCGGCGACGAGGCTTTCGAGACCGCTCTCGCTTCCCTCTTCACCCTGAAGTACGGCTCCATCGTTGTTCTCAGCGACATGACCTATGCAAAGTCCCTCGCTCTGCACGGCCTGCGCCAGAACGTATTCACCGATCCTCAGAAGCCCATGAAGGTTGAGCCCGGCATCTATCCCCTCAACAAGGCTGACGCTGATGCTCCCTGCTGCATCACTGTTGACTTTGCTCTTACTTACTTCGTCGTTTCCGGCGAGCTCGAGCGCTCCGGCGTTCCCTGCAACCTGCTCATCAGCGACGCAGGCGGCTACTCCGTTCTTACCGCTTGGGCAGCTGGTAAGCTGAGCGCAAGCACCATCGTTAAGTTCATTAACGAGTATGAAATTGCTAACAAGATCAACAACCGCACCCTTATCCTCCCCGGTAAGGTAGCAGTTCTCAAGGGCGAAGTTCAGGATAAGCTTCCCGATTGGAACGTTGTTGTCGGTCCTGCTGAGGCAGTTGGTCTCGTTAAGTTCATGAAGGAACTCCAGGCTTAATCAGCCGGAACCTATCCCCCCTAATATTAATAAGGAGAGATTATTACCATGGGTAAATTTGTAGTCATCGGTGAAAGAATTCACTGCATTTCCCCCGTTATCCGCGAGGCAATGAACACCATGAATCCCGAGCCCATCCTCAAGAGAGCCGAAGAGCAGCTCAAGGCTGGCGCTACCTATCTGGATCTGAACATTGGTCCTGCTGAGTCCAATGGCGAAGAGCTCATGAAGTGGGCAGTTACCACTCTTCAGGGCGCTTTCGATAACGTTCCCCTCGCTCTCGACACCGCTAACATGAAGGCTATCGAGGCCGGTATCTCTGTTTACAACCGTTCCAAGGGCAAGCCCATCGTTAACTCCGCTGACGCTGGCGACCGTATCGAGTACATCGATCTGGCTGCTAACAACGACGCTATCTGCGTAGCTCTCTGCTCCAAGGCTGGCGTTCCCGCTGACAACGACGAGCGTATGGCTTACCTCCAGGAAATGCTCGAGCGTGGTCTCACCCTCGGCATGGAGCCCGAAGATCTGTGGTTCGATCCTCTGTTCCTCGTTATCAAGGGCATGCAGGATAAGCAGATGGACGTTCTCGAGTTCATCAGAATGATCTCTGAGCAGGGCCTCAACTCTACCGGTGGTCTGTCCAACAACTCCAACGGTATGCCCAAGAACATCCGTCCCATCATGGATAGCGCTATGGTTGCTATGGCTATGATGTGCGGCCTCACCTCCGCTATCGTTAACCCCTGCGACCTGCGTCTCATGGAGACCATTAAGTCCTGCGACATCATCAAGAACGAGACTCTGTACGCTGACAGCTATCTCGAGATCTAATTGCAGAACCACTTGCTCCTAAAAGGACAATGCGGGGAGCGGATATCCGCTCCCCGCTTTTGTTGTATAGCCGGATTTATTACGCGAAAATATGTTTTCAAGCACACAAACACTTCCGATTGCTTCGTTAGCGTCGCTTGAAAGGCACAAAGCCTTCCTGCGCTCCGCTGCCTCGCCCCGAAAGCGTTTGAGCACTTGAAAATCTGCGACCCTACGGGCACATTTCCGCCCGACCAATCAGGCTTTTACACCTGAATGACAGTGCGTAAATTCGTTTTCAAGAGCATAAACACGGTGCAGCAAAACTAACAGCGGTGAAACTAAAAGCCAATTTGTAGGGAATGGGCCTGCCCATTCCGTTTGGTGAGTTTATTTCCGGAAGTATCGTTAAATGCGTAACGGGCAGGCCCATTCCCTACGATATTAATTTTAAGTTCGCTATCGAAAAACTGACAGCGAAACAGACAAAGAATACAGGCATGAGAAATTAATACCCTCAAGCAGAGAAAAGCACCCTCCCGCGCGGCTGTTTTTCTGTGTTTGAGAGAAGATTTGTCCCGATAATTCACAAAGAAAAGGAAGGATAGAAAATGGAACGTAAAATCACATTTGCTATTGAAGGCATGGGCAATGTTGAAATATCCGCCATTGCCGGCGAAAACATTCTTGAGCTGGCTCGAAAGGCTAACGTAGCCATCGACGCTCCCTGCTCCGGTAACGGTTCCTGCGGTAAGTGCCGCGTAAAGCTGCTGGAGGGCGAGATCGAGTCCCGCATGACCCGCCACATCACCGAAGAGGACTATGCAGCCGGCTGGAGACTGGCCAGCGAAAGCAAGGTCGGCAACAGTGACGCAGTTATCATGGTTCCCGACATCGCTTCTGCATACCGCAGCAGAATGAAGATCGCTGACCTTACCGACAGCTCCGAAATCGAAATCTTCAATACCACCAAGGCTGAGATCTTCGGTACCGGTCTTGCCACCGGCACCAAGCTCACCAAGGTTTCCGTTGAACTGGTCGAGCCCTCTCTGGACGATGCAATGTCCGACCTGGAGCGCATCTCCATGGAGCTTGAGGGTCAGCTGGGCGAGGCGGTTGTTCCCACTCACTTCGCCGTATCCCGCCTGCCCAAGGCGCTGCGCGGCAGCGGCTTCAGAGCCGACTGCATTATCGAGGAGCGCAACGGTGCCAAGTACCTTATCGACGTATGGGGCGCAGACGAGGAGCATAGGCTCTGCGGTATCGCAATAGACATCGGTACCACCACCGTTTCCGCAGTTCTGGTTGACCTGACCAGCGGCGAGATCCTCGCCAAGGCTTCCTCCGGTAACGGTCAGATCCGCTACGGCGCTGACGTTATCAACCGTATCATCGAGGCCACCAAGCCCAACGGTATCAAGAAGCTGCAGAAGGCAGTTATCGAGGAGACCATTTCTCCCATCATCAGAAATATGTGCGCCTCCGCAAAGATCGCAAAAGAGGACGTTTGCCGCGTAACCGTCGCTGCAAATACCACCATGAACCACCTCTTTGCAGGCATCGATCCCGAGTCTATCCGTATGGAGCCCTACGTTCCCGTATTCATGGACTTCGTCGGCTTCTACGCAGACGACGTTGACCTGCCCGTAAACCCCAACGCAGAGCTGGTCATCGCTCCCAATATCGGCAGCTACGTCGGCGGCGACATCACCGCCGGTGCTCTCGCCTCCATGATTTGGAACAGCGAGGAAATGGCACTGTTCATCGACCTCGGAACCAATGGCGAGCTGGTATTCGGCAACTCCGATTTCCTCATGAGCTGCGCCTGCTCCGCCGGCCCCGCTTTTGAAGGCGGCGACATCAGCTGCGGTATGCGCGCAACCGACGGCGCAATCGAAAGCTGCACCATCGATAAGGAAACCTTTAAGCCCACTCTTGGCATCGTAGGTCCCGAGGGAACCAAGCCCATCGGCCTCTGCGGCTCCGGTCTCATTGACATGGTCGCCGAAATGTTCCGCTGCGGCATCATCAATCCCCTCGGCAAGATCAACGTAGAGGGTGAGCGTATCCGCACCGACGAGTACGGCATGAAGAGCTATGTTATCGCTTTTGCTGACGAGAGCGAAACCGGCAGAGAGATCGCCCTCACTGAAGTAGACCTTGATAACTTCATTCGTGCCAAGGGCGCTATCTTCTCCGCAATCAAGATCATGCTCGAGTCCCTTGACTTCCCCATCGAAGTCATCACCAAGGTTATCATCGCCGGCGGTATCGGAAGCGGCATCAAT
>JAFXFT010000236.1 GCA_017513385.1 Oscillospiraceae bacterium
CGCGGCAGCTGCGCCGTGCGGGCGGTGAGGGCATCGAAGGAGACCATAACGCCCGGGCAGATGATAACGCCGAGGAAGTCGCCGTTGCCGCCGAGGACGGAGAAGGTGGTGGCGGTGCCGAGGTCGAGAACTACCATGGGTCCTTTGTACTTTGCCAGCGCAGCAACGGCAGCCACAACAAGGTCCGCGCCCAGCTCGGAGGGATCGCCTACGGCAATGCGCAGGCCCGTCTTTATGCCGGGGCCTACAACCAAAGCGCGCTGGCCGGTAAGCTGATGCACTACGTTCTTCAGCGTGTTCACCAGCGGGGGAACAACGGAGGATATGATGCAGCCGTCCACCTGATCGGTGGAAACCCCGTGCAGGTCGAGAATGCTTTTTATGAGAACGGCGTATTCGTCGTCCGTTTTGTCAAGATGTGTGGAAAGGCGGGAGAGAAAGTATACGTTGCTCTCGTCGATGCCGCCGAGGACGATATTGGTATTGCCAACGTCAAAAGCAAGAATCATGTTCGTCATCCTTTTTTGAAGGTTATATATTCGGAATGTCAAAAACTGAGGTGCGCAGATAAACCAAGGTTGGAGATCGCCACGGCCTGCGGCCTCGCGATGACAAACTCAGGGGCTTTGCGATAGAACTTACCTCGAAGAAGACTAAAAAATTGTCATTGCGAGCGAAGCGCGGCAATCTCCTGCGCATCGACACGGTAGGCATTTACGTTAAACCGGATTTTTTCGACACGCTGATATATGCTGATATATTATATGTGGATTATAGCAGAAGAAAGAAAAAACGTAAATAAAAAATTTTGAAAAAGGTATTGACAAAGCGCCTTTTGTTTGCTATTATAACCCCTGCTGGTGCTTGATGTACCCGTTGAGATGCTGGTGTAGCTCAGTCGGTAGAGCAGCTGATTTGTAATCAGCAGGTCGGGGGTTCAAGTCCGTCCACCAGCTCCAAATTAATATGGGGGAATTCCCGAGTGGCCAAAGGGGACAGACTGTAAATCTGCTGGCGACGCCTTCGGTGGTTCGAATCCACCTTCCCCCACCAGAAAAACTCCGATGCGAAAGCATCGGAGTTTTTCAGTTATATTCGCCTTACGGCGAGTTCTATTCTGCTGCGCAGAGTGATATTGCTTCGCAGTGATATTGCCCTTCGGGCAGTTTGGCGAATATAATATCACTTACGCGTAAGCGGAAATATCGCTTTCACGGAGTGAAAATATCGCTGTGCCGATAGGCACAATATCACTAAAAACTTTACAATATAGCAAACAGTTGTTATATTGGTTTTGAGGTGATAATTGTGTCCAATAGTCCTCTGAGAGATAAATCGAAAGAATTTGCAAAGGCAGTTGTGATTCTGTGCCGTGAAATCAAATCCCATCATAGAGAAGCGGTATTGACCAATCAGCTTCTTCGCAGCGGAACAAGCATTGGCGCAAATCTCCATGAAGCACAGTATGCACAAGGCGCAAAGGACTTTATTTCCAAGTTGGAAATTGCGCAAAAAGAGTGTTATGAAACAGAGTATTGGCTGGAACTGCTTTATGAAACAGGATATATGACAGAAACACAGTATAAACCGCTGAAAAATGATTGTGGTGCAATACGACGAATGCTGATAGCATCTATAAACACCGTAAAAGAAAAGAGGCGGCAAGATGATCCACATAAAACCCGTTGATGAGAGCAGTGTTGAAGTATGCGCCTATCTTAAATGCACGGAAGAGCAGCGCGAATATACCAATTCTCCTATTTGGTCTTTGCTTCAAACTGCATATACCCCCCTTAATGAGCACTGCAAGATGTATGCTATTTTCAATGATAGCGAGGTAGTGGGAATGGTGCGGCTGGATTTCACTTTGTTTGAAGATTTCTATATGTTCACCAACCTGCTTATCGATGAAAAACATCAGCGAAAGCATTACGCGAGCGAAGCGATAAAGTGTATTCTTGACGTTTTCAAAAATGACGGACGATACACACAGGTGAAAATACATGTCGACCCGCAGAACACTGCTGCGATAGCGCTTTATAAGAAAGCGGGTTTTCGGTATGTAGGCGAAGTTTTCGACGGAGTATTTTCCGAGTATGAAATTGGTATTTGAAGCATACAATAACGATTTGTCAAAGAACCCTTTTAACGTAAATGCCTATCAAATCATTACACCGGAGATTCTCACGCACCCGCCTGTGGCGGGGCTCAGACGAGGCCCGCAGGCCGAGTGCATGCGAGCAACCGCCGAAGGCGGCTCTTAGCGAGTCGTAATGACAAAACGTTAGATTATATCGTTGTTATTTACAACGAAGAACCTCCAAGCTTGTCATTGCGAGGAGCGAAGCGACGCGGCAATCTCCAGCGTTGGTGTATATGCGAGTCATAGTTTTTGGCAGTCCCCAAAATCCTCCACAAACGTGGAGGATTTTTCTTTTTACTGCATATATCCCGCCGCATTACGCTTTTTCTTCTCAAAGCTGTAAAAGTGTGGTATTCTGTCAGCAAAGGATTTGCCGAAAGGGAGGAAGTTCCAATGGAATATGCGATTGGGGTAGGCGAAAAGATCCTCCATGCCAATAATCCCGAAGTTTGCGGAGATATAAGCGCTGCACGCGCCTTCGGAGCGGAGCAGGCTGCGCAGGTGCGCCGTTATCACGAGAGCTTCCACGGCTATTCACCAACCGCCCTCATACGATTGAACGAACTGGCAGGTGAGCTGGGCTTGGGTGAGATATGCGTCAAGGACGAAAGCAGCCGCTTCGGGCTCAACGCCTTTAAAGGGCTGGGCGGAAGCTACTGCGTGGGAAGAGTGCTGGCGGAGCGCGCGGCATTTTCCGCGGAGGAACTGACCTTTGACCGCCTGCGGCAGGATGACGTAAAGGAAGCGGCGAAGGATTTGACGCTGGTGACCGCCACCGACGGCAACCACGGACGCGGTCTTGCGTGGACGGCGAGGGAGCTTGGAATACCCGCAGTGGTATACCTGCCCAAAGGGAGCGCCGTGGAGCGGCTGGAAAATATCCGCAAGCTTGGCGCGCAGGCTGAGATAACGGAGCTGAATTATGACGATACCGTGCGCTATGCGGCGCAGTGCGAAAAAGAGCGCGGCTGGGTGCTGGTGCAGGACACTGCGTGGGAGGGCTATGAGAAGATGCCCCGATGGATCATGCAGGGCTATACCACAATGGCGCTGGAGGCGGCGGAACAGTTGGGCGACGATGTGCCCACCCATATTTTCCTGCAGGCGGGAGTGGGCGCCATGGCGGGCGCGCTTACGGCGTTTTTCGCCGATTATTATAAGGAAAAGAAACCGACGATCGTGATCGTGGAGCCCCATGAAGCCAACTGCATCTACAAAACGGCTGCGGCAAATGACGGCGAAATTCACACGGTTGGCGGAGAGATGCGCACAATTATGGCGGGTCTGAGCTGCGGTGAGCCCTGCCCCATAGGTTGGGAGATGCTCAAACGCTACGCCGAGCACTTTATTTCCGTGCCCGATTTCGTGGCGGCAAAGGGTATGCGTATACTGGGCAGCCCCGTGGGCGACGATGTGCGGATAATTTCGGGCGAAAGCGGTGCCGTGACCGTGGGTCTTGCGGCGGAGCTGATGCTGAATGAACGGCTGAGTGAACTCAGACGCGAAATCGGGCTCGGGAAAAATTCCCGCGTGCTCTGCATCTCCACCGAGGGCGACACCGATAAGGAAAATTACAGAAAAATCGTATGGGACGGAGCTTTTTCGGGCTGAGCAGATGAGGTGAATATATGAACTTTAATGTGAAGAATTTTCGCTGGACAAGAGAGCCTGCGGGTTACAGCATAACAAAGGATAAAATCGAGATAGTAACGAAGCCTTATACGGATTTGTGGCAGCGAACCTACTATCACTTCCGTAATGACAGCGCACCTGTACTGCAAATGGAAACAGACGAGAAGTTTTTCTCATTTGTGGTGAAAACCGAGTTTGAGAGCAAGCATCGCTTTGACCAGTGCGGCATAGTGATGTACCTGGACAGCGAAAACTGGCTCAAGGGCTCGATAGAGTATGAAAACGAGCGGTTCCAGCATCTGGGGAGCGTTGTAACCAATAATGGTTATTCGGACTGGGCGACCACGGAAATCGCTGCGGATATCAAATCCATGTGGTACAGATTCAGCCGCCGCGAGGACGATTACTGCATCGAGTGCTCCGACGATGGCGTGGTTTTCAAGCAGATGAGAGTATGCCACATGGTCAAGGGCGGCGGCGTGATACGTTTCGGAGTTTATGCCTGCAGCCCTGAGGAGTCGTCCTTCAAGGCGACCTTCACAAACATGGAAATTACCGAATGCAAATGGCTCGCTCACGACGGACAGCAGCCCGATGGGGAATGAGAATACCACTGTAAAGCAAATGGAAAGGATGGTTTATATGGCAGATTATGTAATGAACACCGAGGGAGAGTATGGCGGACAGATAGTGCAGGAGCTTGCCTCGCAGTTTACACAGCCGGGCGGGTTCAACGAAGTATACAAACAGTGGGGCAACCGGGTTTTGTATATTGACAGCGGCGTGGTTCCGGGATCCTTTCAGATGAATACTTCGTGGTATATCAATGCTCCCGACTTCGACCCGCTGCCCTATCACGATGAGCACGTTCACGATTTTGACGAGCTGGTGGGCTTCCTTGGCTCCAATCCCGAGGATAAGACCGACTTGGGCGGCATCATCGAAATCGGAATCAACGGCGAAATTCACCGCCTGACCAAAAGCTCCATCATCTTCATGCCTGCAGGCATGAAGCATCTGCCGCTGCGCATTGTGGAGCTTGAACGCCCTATTCTGCACTTCTCCGTATCAATGAATCCCACCTATTACTATAAGTCCACTGCTGAGGAAGGAAACTAATCAGTTCATATCCTCGGGTAAAAGTATATATGAAGCACCGCGGGAGCTCGTCTCCCGCGGTGTTTTGCTTTCAGTGACTGAAATGGTTAACATAGTGAGATTAATGATTACCAAACACAACATTACGGCGGAAAAGAGAGGAATTTATGCGGGTTTTAGGGCATAATTTCCATTCAATCGGTTGACTTTTTGCATATTTTGACCCATAATTCTAAATGTGATTTGGTAATCACTGATAATCAACTTCGTGATTCGGATATTACAGAACAGGAGAACACATTATGACTACAGGAATGAACTTGTGGGACGCAAATGTATGGAGCTTCGTTATAACGATGACTCTGCTTTTCGTTGCCATGATTGTTGCCAATACTCTCCGCAATACTATTCCCGCGCTGCGTCGGCTGATGATCCCCTCCTCTGTTTTGGGTGGCTTCATTCTGCTGATCGTCAACACCTTCTGCAAAAACGTGCTGGACATCCAGCTTTATCAGACCAGCATGCTGGAAATCCTTACTTACCACGGCCTTGGTCTCGGCTTCTCCGCCATGGCGCTGAGAACCGTGGATAAAAAGCAGGATAACCGCTCCAAGACCGGCGCTTTCGACAGCGGCGTAACCGTTGTCAGCACCTATCTGCTGCAGGCGGTGCTTGGTCTTATAGTAACCGTTATCCTCTTCTATGCTATCAACAGTTTCTTTGCCTCCGGTATCCTGCTGCCCATGGGCTACGGTCAGGGACCCGGACAGGCATACACCTGGGGTCACACCTATGAGGCATCCTGGGGCTTCGCCAACGGCACCAGCTTCGGCCTTGCCGTTTCCTCCATGGGCTTCGTGTGCGCATCTATCGGCGGTGTTGTCTATCTTACTTCTATGCGCCGCAAGGGCCGCTTCACCGGCGAGATGGGTAAGGACGCCAACGATGCCGATATGACTATTGATGAATATGCCGGCAAGAACGAGATACCTCTGTCCGAGTCTATGGATAAGTTCACCATTCAGGTTGCGCTGGTATTCTTCGCCTATATCCTTGCGTTCCTCTTTATGAAGGGCGTTAACGTAATTGTTGATACCGGCGTTCTCGGCGGTCTCGGCAAGACTGTTCAGTCTATGATCTGGGGCTTCCAGTTCCTGTTCGGAACTCTCTTTGCTATCCTTGTGAGAACCGTACTCAATAAGCTGCGCAAGAAGAATGTGGTAAAGCGCGACTATGTAAATAACTTCATGATGAACCGCATTTCCGGCTTCATGTTCGACATCATGGTTATTGCCTCCATTGCTGCCATCGACCTTAATGCGTTCCTTGTGCCCAGTTTCATCGTTCCTCTTACCATCATCTGCGTGCTGGGCGCTGTGGGCAGCTATATCTATCTGCGTGTTATCTGCCGCCGCGTGTTCCCCATGTACGAGGATGCAGCGTTCCTGTCCCTTTACGGTATGCTTACCGGTACTGCCTCTACCGGCGCTATCCTGCTGCGCGAGGTTGACCCCAAGTTTGAAACTCAGGCCTCCGATAACCTTGTTTACCATCAGCCCTGGGCGATACTGTTCGGTTTCCCCATGTTCCTGCTGTTGGGTGTTGCACCCCAAAGCGTGGGTAAATGCCTGCTGACGCTGGGCATCTGCGTTGCGCTGCTTGCGGTGATGAATGTTATTCTGTTCCGCAAGGCGATATTCAAGAAGAAAAAGTGAATATAAATAGTCAAAACCACGCGTAAAACGCGTGGTTTTGATTTTTTTTTGCGGAGTTGATTATGCCGCAAAATCGAAAGAATCCCTTGTAGGGAACAGACCTGCCTGTTCCGCTTGTGACGATATTGCCGGAAGTAAACCGACGGGGCGGAATGGGCAGGCCCATTCCCTACGAATGCATTTGAGATTTAAGGGGTGTTCGTTTTTGCACAGCCCTGCTGTAGGGAGCGCAGCCCTCGGCGCTCCGCCTTATATCGACATATATTCCATATTACATCACGGTCATGATAAGCTTCAGCACGTTTGCGGCGGAGCGCTGGAGCTCACCGCGGGTGATGCCATCGGGCTTGCCGAGAGTTTCCAGCAGCGTGCCGTCGGAATGATACTCGCCGTCACCGAATGCGGCGTTGCCGGGCATGAATACGTCGACCTGCGCTCTCACGCGGTAGGCGTTGACCTTGACACCCTCGAAGTTGGGGTCGTCTGCGGGAACCATCCACCAGTCGGTGATGATGCAGCCGGTGTAGCCCAGCTGACCGCGCAGAACGGTGGTGACGAGGTCGTAGTTATAGTGGTTCCATACGCCGTTGAGGGGATTGTAGCTGGTCATTATAGTTAGGGGCTTGCCCTCGTTTATGCATATCTCGAATACGCGCAGATAAATCTCGCGCAGGGCGCGCTCGGAGATGCGGGAGTCTGCCATATTGCGCATAAGCTCCTGATTGTTGCAGCAGAAATGCTTGGGGCAGGCGGATTCGCCGCTGCGCTGTATGCCGATAATGGCGGCTGCGCCCAGCTTACCGGAGAGCAGGGGATCCTCGGAGAAGTATTCAAAGTTGCGTCCGCAAAGGGGATTGCGGTGAATATTCACGCCGGGTCCGAGGAGCATATTGCTGCCGCGCTCTACAAGTTCGGAACCGATGCAGC
>JAFXFT010000237.1 GCA_017513385.1 Oscillospiraceae bacterium
CTACCCCCTCTCCCTCTCCCGCAATCACCTACACCGTAACCTTTAACGCCAACGGTGGTTCCGGCACTATGGCAAATCAGACCTTCACCGCTGATGAAATAAAAGCACTTACCACCAACGCCTTCACCCGCACCGGCTACACCTTCACCGGCTGGAACACCAAGGCTGATGGTTCCGGCACTGCCTACACTGACGGTCAGTCCGTCAAGAATCTGAGCGCTACCCTTTACGCTCAGTGGACTCCCATTGTATACTCTATCACCTACAATTTAGGTGGCGATAACATAACCAACAACAATCCCGCCACATACACTATCGAATCCGACCCCATCACCCTGAATCCTCCCTCCAAGGATGGCTATACCTTTATCGGTTGGACCGGTAGCAATGGCTCTACTCCCGAGTTGACCGTTACCATTCCCGCAGGCAGCACAGGCACCAAGGAATACACCGCAAACTGGTCGATAAAAACATATACCATAACTTGGTGGAATGACCTTAATGATGACAATGTCATTGACAACGGTGAAATTGTTAAGCAGGAAAATGTTAACCACGGCACAACTCCCACACCCCCTGCTACAGATCCCACTAAACCTGCAACTGCAACACATGTTTATGCGTTCTCAACCTGGTCTCCCACTCCTCCCGCACCCGCAACCGCTCCTCAGACCTATAAGGCCGTATTTACAGTTGTAGATGCTAAGTACACCATAAAGTGGATGGATGGTTCTAATGAGTTGAAGAGCCAGGACAATGTCCTTTATAATGACCTCAGTACCACTATCGAGTCTTATGTTCCTACAAAGGACGGCTATACTTTCAAGAATTGGACCGTCACTACCAACACCACCGACTACACTGCAACCTGCACCGCAAACTGGACTCCCAACACCTATAAGGTAGTCTTCGATGCCAACGGCGGTACTGGCACCATGAGTGAACAGACTTTCACTTATGACGCAGCGCAGAATCTGACCGCCAACAGCTTCACTCTCGCCGGCTATGTCTTCGACAAGTGGACTACCGCAGCTGATGGCAGCGGTGATTCTTATGCTAACGAAGAATCTGTTCAGAACCTTACCGCTACCAACAATGGCACATTTACCCTTTATGCTCAGTGGAAAGCCGCCGATTACGTTGTAAAGTTCAATGTCAACGCTAGTGAATACACAGGTACCATGGCCAATCAGTCTTTCACCTACGATGCAGCTGAGCAGGCTCTTACCGCTAACGCATTCACTCGCAACGGTTATTTCTTCAAGGAATGGAACACCAAGGCTGACGGCACAGGCACCGCCTATGCAGATAAGGCGCTCGTTAAGAACCTCACCACAATGGACGAGATAACCCTCTACGCCCAGTGGACTCAGTGCAAGGACTACATCGGCACGGCTGTCAACAATGCAGTTACCGCACTGCAGAATAACTACGGTGAGTATGTCGATATTGCCAAGGACAAGAGCGATAACAGATTTGTTGACGCAACCTCCGCTTACAAGTATGACTTCACCTTCGATTTCAGTCCCTACATCGTTCCCAACGGCGACACTCGTTACCAGACCATTAATGCCGCCCTCACTGTTGCTGCAAACTTCAAGAGAGATGCTATTATCAACGCAGCTTACTACGCAGGCGCTGCCGCTATCGGTACCGTTCTCAACAGAAGCGAAGTAAAGGCTTTCGTTGATCCCTATATCGCCGAGCTCAATGATTGGTTCGAAGAAAAGGGCATCAAGGACGGCATCAGCAAGGAAGAGCGCGAGGATATTATCGACAGAGTTTACGACGCTCTCAAGAACAAGGGCGCTTCCCTTTGGGAAAACTATTTCAAGGGCGAGGACGGCTACTACACCAGTGGCATTACCGTTACCGCTGCTAAGGATAAGTCCTATCAGTACTCCGCTAAGCTGGAACTCCCCGATGCTTCCACCAACAGAAGAGACTACATCGAGAAGATGGGTCAGGTCGCAAAGAATCTTGCAATCGCTCTGACCAAGGAAGTCTATGACAGCACCGCTCCTCTTGCCAATGATTGGGAAGATGTTATCGAGCTCAAGGGAACTCTCCAGTTCCATTTCGCAGACTCCGATGCATACAGAGAGCACACCGAGCCCTTCCCCAACTACTATCACTTCACCGTTAACATGAAGCTCGACGGCAACGGCATCGTCTTCTACAAGTTCGTTGACCATGTTCCCTACGTCAAGCTGTTCATCGACCAGGACACTCAGGATCTCTATGATGAGGCTGTTAAGGAAGCAGTTGAAAAGTTGGTCACTAACGAGAAGGCTATCGACGTAATACGCGATGAGGTCGATAAGCTGATCAAGACTTACGTTGATGTTACCAATCCCAATAACCCCTTCAAAGGCAAACTGCCTGCCGAAATCACCAGTGCTGACCCCGAGCTTCTGAATGGTGTTCTCTACGGTATTGCTACAACCTGGTTCTATCATAACTCCAACATTTCTATTACCAACCCCAGCAACGACCGCGATATTCTTGACAGCTACTTCTATCAGTACTGCTGGCTTGGCAATACCTCTGTTACGAGAAACGATGATGTTCTCACAAACGTTGAGATCGCTTGCAAAGAGAACGATGCCGAGATTAAGGAGCTCGCTATAGCTGAAGCCAAGAAACGTGCTCCCGATGAGCTGTCCGCCAAGATAGGTGAAGCACAGGAAAAGGCTGATGCATTCCTGCTCACCTTGAATAACACAATTCATCAAAAAGTTCGCGAAGAGGTTAAAAAGGCTGTTGTTGAAGAATTCAAGACTGCACTGAAGAACAAGTTTATTGAAGAGAATAATTTAGATCCTATAAACATTCCCTCTCACCAGACCCTTGTTGATAACTTTGTTGCATCTGCTGAATTTGACAATGCTGTCGATGACTTTGTTGATTCTCCCAAGTATAATGAAGCCATCAATGCTTTCATTGAATCTCCCGAGTATGCTGATGCACTTAAAGCGGTTTACGCAACCACTGCGTACCAAACTGTTCTCAATGAAGTACTTGATAAAATATTCGCTGAAGTCAAATCTGCCATCGATAATCAGTTCAAGCTTGATGCAGGAGCTGACCCCAACAAGTTCACCTACGAATACTACTCGTATGATATCAGTGGAGCTCGCAGCATCGCTAACATTACCAACTGGGCAACTGTTCTCAAAACTGAGCTTTTAAAGGATGATCCTAATACAACTGATCTTATCGACAGACTTGCTACCCATGAAGTTGAAAAGATGATTGTAGCCGGCGACATTCCCACCAGCAAGAACCTTATCGATGAGGTCACCGCAATTCTTGAGAGCCACAAGTACATGGAATACATCAAGAAGGCTACCAATGTCCGTACCTTCGACAGCGCGGATGACATCACCCTCGGCAATTTGGCAACTGTTCTCTCCAATGACAGAGCACAGGCTGTCCTCAAGAAGAATATCAGCGACAAGAACCAGTCCTACCTGTTCAAGCTCGCTGCTCAGTTCGACAAGGTTCCCGAGAGTGTCTCCATCGTGGTAAACAAGACCGGCACTACCCAGAGCTTTACCATTGACTACACTCTTGTAGAGCAGGTCAAGGTTGCTGACACCGTTGAGGAAATCTGCGACGCACTTGCAGCTATCTTCGGCAAGGACGGCATCAAGGATCTCGCCCTCTCCGAGTTCTACGGCGACGGCCAGACCATCACCTTCCTGTACAAGACTCACAGCCCAAGCTGCGTAGTTTGTGTAGAAGCCGAATAATCTATCATCGTAACAATCAACAAATACCCGGGGCGGTTTTACCGCCCCGGGTGAGATTGCAAAAGAAGCAAGATCAGAATATACATTATAATATGTATAACACGTCATTCCGAGCACAGCGAGGAATCTCACAGTCGAACGGTGCGCATTGGCATCTTCGGTGGAACCATTCGGGGGATGCTTCGCAAGCTCAGCATGACGCATGGGGCTTCGCCCTCTGAATAACGGTATTATTTCCCACACGCCTGCATCATTCAGCGCATAAACATACACATTATAATATATGGTATAGTCCCCCACCCCACCCAAAAACCCGGGAACAGCACCGATACATCGTCGACGTTGTTCCGAGGCTTTTGCACCGACGCGAAAGGAGAACGCACTTGAACGAAAGACTGATTCAATACTTGCTTGACAAAGGTCTGCTCACCCACGAGCAGGCAACTTTGGTGCGCAAAAAACAGTTTGAACAGCATTGCTCTGCCCGCGAGATTCTTGCTGAAACAGGTTATGTAACCGAAGAACAGCTGCTCGATGCCCTTTCGGCCGTATCCCGTGTTCCCATAGTGCGCCTTTACGAAAACCCCGTACCCGTTGAGGTACGTCAACTCGTTAAACCCGACCTCCTGCGCCAGTACGTCATGATGCCCTATGCCTTTGACCCCGATGACAGCGGCACCATCCTTGTTGCGATGAATGACCCCATGAACATGCGAGGCCGCGACCTCATAGCAATCGCCAGCAAGTGCCGTATCAGACCCTTCCTCGCCACCACCACAGATATTCTCGTTTCCATTGACCGTTACTACGGCACCGAGGAAATGCAGGAGGCTGCGGAGATGTACACGCAGGCCAACGAGGTGGATAAAACCGTAGAGGAACAGATAATCCAAGAGGACATCAACTCTTCCCCCGTTGTAATGCTCGTCAACTCCCTTGTGGAGCAGGCGGTGCGCCAGCGTGCTTCGGATATTCACATCGAGGCCGGACCCGACCGCGTGCGCGTACGCTGCCGTGTAGACGGCGTGCTTTATACCACCGCAGTTTACGATATGCGATTGCTTGCTGCCATCGTAGCCAGAGTAAAAATCATCAGCGGTCTTGACATTTCCGAAAAGCGCAAACCTCAGGACGGACGCTTCTCCATAACCGTCGATCGCCGCGAATATGACGTGCGTGTATCCGTACTCCCTACCGTTTACGGTGAAAAGTGCGTTATGCGACTTGCTCAGAAGAAAGCGCTCAACCGCAGCAAACTCTCCCTCGGATTTTCTCCCGAGGAAATGAAAAAGTTCGACAAGATACTTTCCAAGCCCAACGGCATAGTCCTCGTTACCGGTCCCACCGGTTCCGGTAAGTCCACCACGCTTTACACCGCGCTCAGCGAGCTCAACAGCGACATGGTCAACATCGTCACCGTCGAGGACCCCGTGGAAGCCAATATAGAGGGTATAAATCAGGTACAGGTTAACGTAAAGGCAGACATGACCTTCGCCAACGCCCTGCGCTCCATTCTCCGTCAGGACCCCGATATTATCATGATCGGTGAGATCCGCGACGGCGAAACGGCCGCCATTGCCGTTCAGGCGTCTATCACCGGCCACCTCGTCGTCAGCACCCTGCATACCAACGATACCGCCGCAAGTATAACTCGTCTTATGGACATGGGCGTTGAGAGCTATCTCATCGCGGACTCCACTGTGGGCATCATTGCCCAGCGACTCGTCCGCCGCCTCTGCCCCAACTGCCGCCGCCCCCACAAGCTTGAGGACTACGAAATCGCGTACCTCGGCCTTACCCCTGAAGAGGCCGAAACCGTCACAGTTTACGAGCCCGTGGGTTGCCAGCGCTGCAACGGCACCGGCTACTATGACAGAATCGGTATCTACGAAATAATGGAAATCACACCCACCCTGCGTGGCATGATCGCCCGCAACCGCCCCACCGACGAAATTCGCGACACCGCCATCGCCGAGGGCATGGAAACCCTGCACGCAAGCGCTCGCCGTCTGGTTCTGGACGGCACCACCTCCATCAGCGAAATGCGCCGCATCAGCGTAGAGGACATAACGCTGCTCGTTGACGAACCCGGGGAGGGAAATTGACATGGATTTCAAATCAGTAATCGCCCGCGCGGTCGAAAGCCGCACTTCGGACGTTCATCTTACAGTTGGCTTGCCTCCCGTTTTCCGCGTAGACGGCAAGCTGGTCAATGACGGCACTGTGCCGCTCACCGAGGCCGATGTATATGAGGCCGTGCGCCTGATCGCCAACGAGGACGAGCTGAAGGAACTTGACACTGTTGGTGAAATCGACTTGGCTGTCAGCTTCGAGGGCAGCCGAATGAGAGTAAACGCCTACCGCCAGCAGGGCTGCACCGCCATGGCGCTGCGTCTGCTGCCGCTGAATATCCCCTCCGCCGAGCAGCTTGGTCTGCCCCAGGTAATCGTGGATCAGGCGGATAAGCCCCGCGGACTGGTCCTCGTAACCGGCCCCACCGGCTCCGGTAAGAGCTCCACCCTCGCCGCCCTGCTCGACCACATAAACACTAACGAGCGCCGGCACATAATAACCCTCGAAAACCCCATCGAATACGTCCACACCCGCAAGCAGAGCGTAATAAACCAGCGCGAGATCGGTCATGACACCGAGAGCTTCGCCGCCGGACTACGCGCCGCCCTGCGGCAGGACCCCGATGTTATTCTCGTCGGCGAGATGCGTGACCTTGAGACTATCTCCACCGCCATCACCGCCGCCGAAACCGGTCACCTTGTTTTCGGTACCCTCCACACAAAGGGTGCCGCCGACACCATCGACCGTATCATAGACGTTTTCCCGGCTGCCCAGCAGCCTCAGATACGCATTCAGCTGGCTGAGGTTCTCGAGTGCGCCGTTGGTCAGACTCTGCTGCCCAAAAAGGGCGGCGGTCGCCGCGCCGTATTTGAGATAATGGTGGTCAATCCCGCCATTCGCAGCCTTATCCGACAGGGCAAAACCTTCCAGATAGCCAGCACGATGCAGACCAACAAACGCGCCGGCATGCAGCTGCTGGACGACGCGCTTATTGACGCCGTCCGTTCGGGTGAAGTCACTCCCGATGACGCCGCAGCCGTCGCCAATGATCCGGCCGCCGTACTGGCCGCCGCACGCCGCTGATAGGAGGGTAAATTTTGCCCAGCTTCAAATATACAGCACTTGACAAAAGCGGCAAGAAGATAAAGAGCGCCGTCGAGGCCTCCTCTATCGAAACCGCGAAAAGTTCTCTGCGCCAGACCGGCTACACCATTCTGGATATTTACGAGCCGGGCGCAATGGACAAGGACATCGACCTTCCCTTCCTCGGCAATCCCAAAGCGAAGGATATGGCGATTTTCTGCCGCCAGTTCGTGTCCATACTCCGCGCGGGCGTGCCTATCTCGCAGATACTCGCCATGCTCGGACAGCAGACAGAGAACAAAAAGCTCACCACCGCCATTCATCAGATGCAGATGGACATCGAAAAGGGCGACACGCTCGCCGGTGCTATGGGTAAGCACCAGCGCATATTCCCGAATATACTGGTCAACATGATCGCCGCCGGTGAGGAATCCGGTAACCTCGAAGAGTCCTTCAAGCAGATGGAGATCTACTTCGACAAGGCCAAGCGCACCAAGGCCGCGGTCAGCAAGGCAATGACCTACCCCATGGTGCTCATGAGCGTCATGGTAATTGTCCTTTTCGTAATGATGACCAAGATAATCCCCACGTTTTTGAAAACCTTTGCGGATATGGACATGGAGCTGCCCGGTGTCACGCTGGCAGTAATGGCCGTCAGCGATTTCTTCGTTGCATGGTGGTGGCTCATAGTAATGTTCATCGCAGCGCTCATCGTCTTTATCCTCTTTTTCCGCCGCACCAATAAGGGTAAGCACGTATTCGGCTGGCTCTCCCGCAAGATACCGGTGGTAAAAAATCTCACCATCCGCTCCGCCTGCGCCACATTCAGCCGCACCCTTTCCCTGCTGCTGGCCTCCGGTCTGAGCCTCACGGACAGCCTCGAGCTTGTGGCGAACAATATGGGCAATATCTATTTCAAGGAAGCCGTTCAGCAGATCGGCAGTAAGGTCGCTCAGGGCTGGC
>JAFXFT010000017.1 GCA_017513385.1 Oscillospiraceae bacterium
CCGTGCTTCAAAGGAAGCACGGTATTTTCATTATTCCATCTGCTTGCCAAGGAACTTAGACACTGTTGTTGCCAGCTTGACCTCTACCTCGCCGAACTGAGTCGCATCATCGGCAGAAAGAAACATCACGCAGCCCATTACGTCGCCCTCGGAAATAATGGGAACAGCCACAGATATCCATACGTTATCCACATCGTCGACTACGTGTATCTTTTTCTCGCCCGCTTCTTTCTGGTACATCTGTCTGCCTTCCATTATCTGCTCCAGCTCGGAGCTGATACGCTTGTCGATAAGCTCCTTGCGGGCAGTTCCGTAAACGGAGATAACGCTATCTCTGTCTGCTACGGCAGCAATTTTATTAGTGGTCTTATGCATAGTTTCGCATATCTGTCCCGCAAAGTCGGAAAGCTCACCCATAGGCGAATACTTTTTGAAGATCACCTCGCCATCTTTTTCGGTAAATATTTCCAGCGGGTCGCCCTCGCGTATGCGAAGCGTTCTTCTTATCTCCTTAGGTATAACCACGCGGCCGAGGTCGTCTATTCTGCGGACGATTCCGGTTGCTCTCATATATATCCTCTCCTGATTATTTATTTTTACTTCAAGCATTAATAGCTGATTACTCCATTATTATCCGCAGATGAGGTTTACTTATTCTATATTGGCCTGCAGGTTTATTTTGCCACAAAATGAAACAAAATGCCCCGACAAAACCGTTTTGGTCTTGTCGGGGCTAAAAGGCTATTCTGTTACCGAAGCTGGATCTTTCATCTGCCAGATACATTGTCTCTAAACAGTTTAACAAGCTCTTTCATTGCGTCCATGGAAAGGAATACGCTTTGGTTGTCATTTGCATAAATAGATTCCCCGCTGCTATATTCTATATCTAGCTTGGAGCCGAAGTTGTCCGGAAGTCCACTAACCTTATAGACTTCGCCATTATACTGAGCAAAATCATACTTCGCTACTATTTCATGCAGCTTTTCCATAAACGCAGGCTCAGCCTCAAACTCACACTTTTCTCCGTCACCACTCGCATGCCAGTCAATACAGCACTTTACAGATTCACCTTCAAGAATCGCAGTAAGCATATATACACGGTTTCCAAGCTCTTCTGCTTCAGTATTGGTAAGAAGAGAAAAATCGCAGTAAAACTTTGTTATCTCGGTACATTCTATCACTTTCGGCGCATTCGGGTCCGTATAGTCATGTATAACACCGCCGTCAATATCATCGGTGTTAGTGCTCACTTTTCGACTCGCAATGAACTTATATCCGCCCAATGCAATACCAACAATTAATAATACACCTATACCGCACAATAATTTTTTCATAAGCTTCTCCCCCATATCTTTTATATTTATAATTTCATTATACCAAAACGGTAAAATATTTCCACAAAATTTTACAATTAAATACCGTCGCATCAAGTTATCCAATGAAAAATTGCCCGAGCAAACATAATCTCTGTTTGTTCGGGCAATAAATTTATTCGCTTACTGCAGTTGCTTCTTCCTCAGCTTGCAGTTCTTCCTCTATTTCTTCCATCATTCGCATACCGGCTGTATCGGTAACAGGCAGTGAAAATACTATTGCACCAGCCTTGGTTCCGGTTCCGGCCTCGTCCATGATAGCACGCATAATAGCGTTCTTCTGATCCTTGCGAACAACTATGAATATCATTTCCTTTTCGGGAACAAGGGTAACGCCCATGAATTTCTCTGCAAGATGACTGCCTGTTCCTCTTGCGTGGATAACGGTACCGCCGGCAGCGTGTACCTTTCTGGCGGCATCCATAATAAGCTCGCTGTACCCTTGATTGGATATGGTTACGAGCAGTTCATACTTGGTATCCTTCAACGACGATTCCTCTCCTTTTTCAAATTCCTGACCGGCAGTGAGATAATTCAGCGCCTTCATGCCGCCTATACTGCTAAGGGGTACAAGGAAGGCAATGCCGATTCCGGGAATGTCGATATTCATTTTCAGCCGAAGCTGACGCTTTACTTCCCTCCATTTATCGGAGGTAATTACATGGAAAATAACGCTCTTTTCCGAGCCATCCAGCCCAAAATAGTCCAAAACTTCGCTTGATGCAGTGCCGTTTCCGAGTGTACTGAACGAAACCTGTAAACCCATGCCTTCATAGAAGGTTATGAACTTTCTTGCTGCTTTTCGGCTGGTAATGGTAACCATCAAAGATAATTCACTCATAATTCATACCTCCCGCCTCAAAGCTCAATAATTGCGTCTTCATCAACACGGGAGCAACGGTAAAACTCAGTACGAGAACTATAACGATGACCGGAACAACGGCAGCCAGCGCTTCGGACATCTTGCTTTGCATCTTGGGGTTCCAGAACTTCAAGTAATCACCTCGGGGATATTTTCCTACTAACTCAGTATCTTTAATAATATCTTAAAATGCTCCGTATTTTAAGCTTATTGATGAAAATTAATAGAAAGTATTCTTATTCTTTGCCGTTCATTAAATTGCCGCTTAATATGAGCAGAACATTGATTTTGCTTATATCTTGGTGTAAAATATATTATTACGTTTTGATTCATGATTACGAGGTGCAGCAATGAGTAAAAAGCAAACTGCCGGACTTATTCTTACCGCGTTGGTAATAATATCGGCCTTCCTTATACCTGCAGGCGGTTTGCTCACCACAGCAGGTGTACGAACTATCGCATTGCTGATTGCTCTGCTGATTCTGCTTATCAGCGATGCGCTGCCCGTAATGCTCAGCTGCATGGTTATAATCGCGCTAATGCCAATCATCGGCGTTACCCCGAATTTCTCCGACGCCCTCAGCGGCTTTTCCAACCAGACAGTATTCTTTGTTCTTGCATCTTTCGGCATCGCATCGGCATTTAAGAACACTCCCCTCTCCCGCCGCATACTTGCCGCCATTATAAAGCGTTTCGGCAAAAGTGTGGAAAGTGTACTGTTCGCTATTATGTTCTGCGGAGGTCTTATTTCCTCGCTGATATCCAACCTTCCCACCTGCGCTATTTTTATGACTATCGGCCTTTCATTCCTCGACACCTACGAGAACGAAACCGATAAGAAGCGCTCCGGTCGGGTCTTTATGATAGGTATTCCTACCGCAGTTATGGCAGGCGGCGTTATGACTCCCGCCGGTTGCTCACTCAATCTGCTGGCGATAAACTTCCTCGAGCAGTATACCGGCAGAACTATCGGTTTTGTCCAGTGGATGTGCGCCGGCGTTCCCCTCGGTCTTGTGATGATACCGATAATATGGTTCTTCGTCATAAAAATACATAAGCCCGCCCCCATTACAAATGAAATGGTGAGCGAGCTCATTAAAAAACTTGATGTTCCCGAAAAGCTCACGGCAGTGGAGATAAAGGTGCTAATAATCACCGCCGTCATGCTGATCCTATGGATTCTTTCCTCCTGGGTAAGCGCCATAAACGTAATGGTAGTGGCACTTGTGGGCTGCTGTATATTCTGCCTGCCCTTTACGAAAATTCTCGACTTTAAAACCTACGTTTCCGAGATAAGCTGGACTTCATATTTCCTTATGGCTACAGTGCTTTCTCTTGGCGGTGCAATGGTATCCAACGGTGTCAGCCAGTGGATAAGCACCCTCATGCCCGCGCTGAGTCTTCCCATGCCGGTCACCATCTTCATTACCGCTGTCATTTGCTTTGCGGTGCTGATAATAATCCCGGTGTCTCCGTCTATGGTAACTATAATGGCTTCTCCGCTGATTGCCTTTGCGGCTGCGGCGGGTCTTGCTCCGGAAATAATCATGCTCGTCTGCGGAATATGCGCCAGCGACTGCTTCCTGCTGCCGCTGGATACGGTACCGCTTCTCACCTACGGCACGGGCTACTATTCCATAACGGACATGGTGAAAAGCTCGCTGCCTGCGGTACTTATTCTCTGCCTGCTTATGTCGGTATGGCTGCCGATAGTTGGTAAAATATTCGGCTTTTAATTCTTGCCTGTACTGCCGAAGCCTCCGCGGTCAACATCATCCAAGGCCTCGACCTCTTCAAACTCAACAGGAGGCATCTTCTCAATTATTCTGAACTGGCAAATACGGTCGTTTTCCTGTATCTCGGTATCGCGGGTGGCAAGCACCGGATACTTCCATATATCGTTGGTACCGGAATAGCTGTTGTCCACAATGCCAACGCTGTTGGTCTGCAGAATGCCCCAATTTTTAAAGCTGGAGCTGCGTGGCGCAACGTGCGCCTCATATCCATCGGGCAGCTTCATGGACACGCCCAAGGAGATATAGCTGCTCTCACCGGCTTTTAGCGAAACATTCTCCGCTGCGCGCAAATCTATCCAGTCGCCTATCTGCAAATTCTCCAGTTTTTTCAGATTTTTGTTGTGGTAAATAATTTTTATTTTCATATAAATCCTCATTTCTATAAGGAGTTTTCCATGGATCTTTTTGATATTAATGTCATTAAGCCGCTGCTGGCAAATCACGGCTTCCATTTTTCCAAGTCTAAGGGCCAGAACTTTCTCACCGCCCGCTGGGTGCCCGAGCGCATTGCTGCCGAATCCGGCATCGACGATAGCTGCGGTGTTCTTGAGGTAGGCCCCGGTATCGGCGTGCTCACCTCCGAATTAGGCACAGCAGCCGCCAAGGTCTGCGCAGTCGAGCTGGACAAGATGCTCATTCCCGTTCTCGCCGAAACTCTCGGCGACAGGGACAACATCAAGGTCATTGAGGGCGATATTCTCAAAACCGATATTCACGAGCTTGTTGCCAACGAGTTTGCCGGCCTAAGCCCCAGAGTATGCGCCAACCTGCCCTATAACATTACCACGCCCGTGCTTTCCGCACTTATAGACAGCGGCTGCTTCGAAAGTATTACGGTAATGATACAGCGCGAGGTTGCTCACAGAATATGCTCCAAGCCCGGCACTGCAGATTACGGTGCTTTCACCGTATATGCCAATTACCACACCGAGCCCAAAATACTCTTTGATGTGCCTCCCTCCTGCTTCATTCCTCAGCCAAAGGTATATTCCTCTGTGATCACACTCACTCCCCGCAAAGAAAAGCAGGCAGTAAAGAGCGAGGATATGTTTTTCAAAACCGTCAAGGCTTCCTTCCTTCAGCGCCGCAAGACCCTTGTAAACGGTCTTTGTTCGTTCTTCGGAAATCTCAGCAAGGATGATATAATTTCCGCTATTACAGCCTGCGGCTTCGACGAGAAGGTACGCGGCGAAACCCTCAGCATTGCCGAGTTTGCCGTCCTCTCCGATAAGCTTTACGATCTTACAAACTGAATATATACCAAACGGGACTGCTGGGCAGTCCCGTTTTTTACTTTATTATTCCGCAGGCTTCTCTATGGTCTTGGGCTCCTTTGCCTTGTAGTCATGGAGCTCTACAGTGACGGACTCGATATAAATCTCATCTCTTGGAGCCTTATTGGCGTCAACGTCCATCTTGGAGATCTTCTCAAACTCGTCATATCCGAAAATAATTTTGCCAAAAGCAGCATAATCGCCGTTGAGGGTGGTTTCGTTATCAACACAGATAAAGAACTGACTGCTTGCGGTATCATAGAAGTCCTCTGCCTTGCTGCCGTCAGTACTTACGGTTCTCGCCATGGAAAGAACGCCCTTTTCGTGGAGCATATCGTTCTTGACATAACCGTTATTGGGGAACTCTCCCTCAATATAGTAACCGGCATCAGATGCATCGCTATCAGCAGGCTTGCCCATCTGCACGATAGAGTACTCAACTATTCTATGTACGGGAGAACCGTCATAAAAACCGGAGTTTGCGAGGCTGATAAAGTTATTAACGGTGTTAGGTGCCTTGTTAGGATAGAGTCTTACGGTAATCTCAGTACCGTTGCTGAACAGAATGGTCGCGATAGGCTTGCGCTCACCCATCATTACGCAGCCGGTAAGCATACCGGCAACCATAACGGTCATAAGAATCAGCGCAGCAACGCGTATAACAATGGATCTTTTCACAGAAAAACCCCCAAAAACGGAATTATTTCGCAAGGAAACGTAACTCTTAAGAATATATCACAGTTTCTTAAATAATGCAATCAGTGAAATGTGAATTTTCAATTAATATCACCTTTCCCGCGATGGGGCTGCAGGTTCAAAACTACTATCGCCGCTATTACCAGCACCATACCCAGTCCGCCAAAAAAGCTCATGCTTTCGCGGAATACAGCCACGCTCACTACGCAGGCCATTACAGGCTCAACGGAGGCCATTATGGATGCCTTGGAGGAATTTACTGTCTCAAGTCCTGCTGTATAGAGCAGGTACGGAATTACGGTCACGAATATGCTAAGGCCCAATGATGCCAGTACGGCAGTACCGGGTTTTGCAGCGATTGCTGCGCCAATAGTTGCGTAATCGGCAAAAGGCAGCAGGCACAGAAGCGCTATGACAAATGTATAGACAGTTATGGTAACCGACGAATAGCCTTTATTCAATGCGAAGCGGCTGAAAATGCTGTAAAGTGCATAGCCGAAACCGGAAAGAAGTCCGGTCAGCAGAGCCGCAGGAGAAAGTGCGTTTCCTCCGCCGTCAAGTATACCGGCAACCAACGCACAGCCTACAAAAGCCAGAATACAGGCACCTATTTTCTTCCCTGTCAGCTTTTCCTTGAAAAGTACCAATGACATCAGCATTACGAAGATGGGCGCGGTATAGAGCAAAACCGCAGCCACAGCCAGCGAGGCTTTCTCTATTGTGACAAAGTAAAAATAATAGAAGAACAGTATGCTGAGAATTGCCGTGCCTATAAAGCACCACAGGTCGCGCAGCTTTATTTTCAGCAGTTTTCTATCGTATATAAGGACGCCCACAAGGAGCACCACCGCCGTTATAAGCGCGCGGATAAACACCAGCTGCATGGCTTCAAGGCCAAGCGCGTTAAGGTTGCGAACAAATATACCGATAGTGCCCCAAAGGACACCTGCAATCAGGATAAATATAACACCTTTGTTAGTTTTCATTTTATTTTCCGAACCAATATGTAAAGGAATCCTCACCGCCGTTGACAAATATCTCAACGGTCTTGGTATCCTTCAAAACATCAAGCTTTTCTACTTCAGAAGCACATTCAAAGGTAATGTCGTTATTGATGCAGATGCTTCTGCCGTTTACGGCTACCAGCTCGTCCTCATTTTTCAGCAAACCACATGCTTCCTCAACAGGATAGTTCATAACCTTTCCGTCCACGATTCTCATCTCGCGGGGAATCGTGAGCGCGCCGGCATAATCCGCGCCCTCGTCAAGGGGCTTTTCCCAGTCATAGAGCCAGCCGATAATGATGCGTCTGCCCTTGCCGTCAAGGAATGTCTGGGGCGCATAGAACTGGGGGCCGCCCTCGGGAGTGCAGCGGTATTCCTCGGTAAACTTCTCACCGTCGAAGCTGCCCACAACGAACTGTGTCATATGGGTCTTGATGCCCATCTTGGAGAACATGAGCACGAATTTGCCGTCGAGCTCAAAGAGGTCGGGGCATTCGAGAACAGTGCCGCAGGCCGCGTCCTCAAAGAGTACTCCAACATAATCCCAGTGCAGCAAATCATCGGAGCGGTAAAGAAGAATTTTTCCTACGCCGTCCTTACCAGA
>JAFXFT010000238.1 GCA_017513385.1 Oscillospiraceae bacterium
AGCCCGCACAGCGTCTTCCCGCGGCCATAAGGTAGTGCTTATGGAGAAGGCAGAAATACTTGGCGGCGCGCTGAATATGGCAAGTGCAGCCGAGTTCAAGAAGGATATGCGCAAGTATCTTGACTGGTCTATCCGCAGCGTCATGGAGGATCCCAATATCGAGGTTCGCATTGGCTGTGAGGCTACTCCCGAAAAGATTGCCGAAGTTGCACCCGATGCGCTTATCGTAGCTGTTGGCGCAAAGCCCATCATAATTCCCATGCCATCCGATAAAAACGGCAAGACTGTTTGGGTTGGCGACGTTGAGCTGGGCAGAGCCGAAGTAGGACAGAATGTAGTAATCGCCGGTGCAGGCTTCACCGGTCTTGAAATGGCTCTCACTCTGTCCCGAGCAGGCAAGGACGTTACCGTCATCGATATGCTCCCCGAGGATAAAATTGGCGCAGACGGTATTACCATCAGCATGATCTGCCTCAAGCAGCTACTCGAAAAGGAGAATGTAAAGTTCCGCTGTTCCGTAAAACTGGAGGACGTTAACGAGGAAGGTGCGGTTATTTCCGGCGAAAACGGCACCGAAACCATTACCTGCGACAACGTGGTGCTCTCCCTTGGTGTACGCCCTGATCGCGAAACTGCCGAAAAGCTTGCCGACTGTGTTGGCGAGAGCTACATAATCGGCGACAGCTCATACCGCGGCGGCACTCTCTGGAAGACCACTCAGCTGGCTTTCGATACCGCAATGCGCCTGTAATACTGAATAGTAAAAGAAGTACCCGCTGTGGAGTTCGCAGCGGGTACTGTTTTCTTAATAATATTTAGCTGCACGGAACAGCCTGAAGATACTCTTCAAGGCAGATGCCCTGCTCACTGATTTCCTTGGCAGCCTCGATGCCCACATAGCGGTAATGCCATGGCTCGTAGCCAACGCCGGTAATGTCGCTCTTGGAGGTAGGATATCTGAGTATAAATCCATATTCCATGCAGTGCTCGATAAGCCACTGCTGAACGGCGATGGACTCCTGATTCTCATCAAGCAGCTGATAATTGATGTCTACTATGTCCACAGCAAGACCCAGCTGATGTTCGCTGGTACCTGGACGAGCCACCCAAAATGCGGCTTTATCCTCTGCGTCAGCCTGTGAATAGCCTTGGTTCAAATAAGAAGAAACCTTATTGTAAAATAGCTCATCCTGTTTGTCCCAGGTGCGGAAGGAGGAGCAGATAACCGGCTGAAGTCCGTCTGCTCGGGCTGCGTCCATCATGTCCTGCAAGGACTGATAAGCTCGGCTGTCTATGGCGTGACCGTTTTGAAGCTGTGTCAGCGCCGGAACCTCAAAGCCCTCTTCCAGTGAATTATCTCTGTTGACAAGGACCAAATTCCAGGGCCTTTCAATGATAGTAGGTTCGGGAGAGGTCTCAGGTTCTGCTGTTTCTTCAGGCGGCGCAGATTCGACGATATCGGGGCTGGGCGAGGAAAGGACAGTATCGTCCTCTTTGGATTCTCCCTTGTATCGAAGGAACAGCAGAACGCCTAAAAGCAGTACTATGATTAGAAAAAGAAGAGTAGAAGAACTGCTGCGTCTGCGAGCAGCGTAATTCTCCTCGTCTGCTTCGGTTTCGTATGATTTTTGTGTAGGAACTCGTGACATGTGCGTATGCCCCTTTTGGCTTATTTGTATGTGTTTTGCAAAAAAAGCGATATATGGTGTTTGGTGAATTTTAGCACAGGCGCAGAATAATATCCACAACAAAAAGTTACAGAAAGGCCTCTTCCCCGCGGAACAGGGAAGAGGCCTTTTTATATATCGGTGGAAAAGTGAGGAACTAATTAGTACATACCGCCCATGTCGCCGGCTGCAGGAGCTGCGGGAGCGGGAGGCTCGGGCTTGTCAGCTACGAGTACTTCGGTGGTCAGCAGGGTGGAAGCAACAGAAGCTGCGTTCTCAAGAGCGGAACGGCAAACCTTTGCGGGGTCAACGATACCGGACTCTACCATGTCGCAGAATACTTCCTTGGCAGCGTCGAAGCCGAAGTTGGGACGACGGCTGTTCTTGAGCTTCTCGAGGATAACAGAGCCTTCGAGACCTGCATTGGCAGCAATCTGACGGATGGGAGCCTGCAGAGCCTTTGCAACGATCTGAACACCGGTCTTTTCATCGCCGGAGAACTTGGGAAGGATCTTCTCAACAGCGGTAGCTGCGGTAACGTATACGGTACCGCCGCCGGGAACGATGCCTTCTTCAACGGCGGCGCGGGTAGCGTTGAGAGCGTCCTCAATGCGGAGCTTCTTCTCGCGCATCTCAGCCTCGGTAGCTGCGCCGACCTTGATAACGGCAACACCGCCGGAGAGCTTAGCTACGCGCTCCTGCATCTTCTCGCGGTCATAATCGGAGGTGGTAACAGCGATCTGAGCCTGGATCTGCTTGATGCGGCCCTGAATGTTTTCGGTGCGGCCTGCGCCGTCAACGATGATGGTGCTTTCCTTGAAGCACTTAACCTGGCGAGCGGAGCCGAGAACGTCGAGACCGACTTCCTTGAGATCCATGCCGAGGTCGGAGGAAACGACGGTACCGCCGGCGAGGGTGGCGATGTCAACGAGCATTTCCTTGCGTCTGTCGCCGAAGCCGGGAGCCTTTACGCAAACGCAGGTGAAGGTGCCGCGGAGCTTGTTGAGGATAAGGGTAGCAAGAGCTTCGCCCTCTACGTCCTCAGCAATGATAAGCAGGCTCTTGCCCATCTTGACTACCTGTTCAAGAATGGGGAGAACTTCCTGAATGTTGGAGATCTTCTTGTCGGTGATGAGAATGAAGGGATTGTCGAGAACGGACTCCATCTTATCGGTATCGGTTACCATGTAGGGAGTGATGTAGCCGCGGTCAAACTGCATACCTTCAACAACCTCGCTGTAGGTCTCAGCGGTCTTGGACTCCTCAACGGTGATAACACCGTTCTGGCTGACCTTCTCCATGGCCTCGGAAATGAGGGTACCGATGAGCTCGTCACCAGAGGAGATGGTGCCGACACGGGCGATGTCCTTGGCGCCGGAAACGGGCTGGGAAATGGCCTTGACTGCCTCAACGGCGGCCTTGGTGGCCTTCTGGATACCGCGGCGCATGACCATGGGGTTGGCGCCTGCTGCCAGATTCTTCAGACCCTCGCCGATCATGGCCTGGGCCAGGACCGTGGCGGTGGTGGTGCCGTCGCCGGCAACGTCGTTGGTCTTGGTGGAAACTTCCTTGATCAGCTGCGC
>JAFXFT010000239.1 GCA_017513385.1 Oscillospiraceae bacterium
GAGCTTCAATTTGTCCTGAACGGCAAGCTCCGCGCCATTGGAGGGGGTTGCCGCGCGCACATCCGCCACATAGTCGGCAATGGTAACGTCCGGCTCATGGCCTACGGCGGAAATGATTGGTATTTCAGACTCAAATATCGCCCGCGCTACCCGTTCGTCGTTAAACGCCCACAGATCCTCTATTGAGCCGCCGCCACGTCCGGTGATGATCAGGTCGGCTACCTTATGGCGGTTAGCGTATCTTATCGCGCCCACTATCTCCGGCGGAGCTTCAACGCCCTGCACTCGTACCGGCATTACGATGACCTTCGCCAGCGGGAAACGCTTACCCAGTACTCTTATCATATCCCGTACGGCTGCTCCCGCTCCCGAGGTGATCAGCGCGATACGCTCAGGGTAAAGAGGCAGGGGCTTTTTGTGTGCAGGGTCGAAAAGACCTTCTTTGTAAAGCTTCTCCTTGAGCTGCTCAAAGGCAACGTAAAGATCGCCCACGCCGTCGGGAGTTATACTTGTGCAGTATAGCTGGTACGCGCCGTCGCGGGGATAGACAGTAACGCGGCCAAAGGCAATGACCTGCATACCGTTTTCCGGACGGAAGCGCAGCTTACCGGCGCTGCCTTTAAACATTACGCAGCGCAAAGTCCCCTCCGCATCCTTCATTGTGAAGTAGTGATGACCGGAGGGGTATATCTTATAGTTCGACAGCTCGCCGCGGACATATACTCCGTCCAGCGCAGGGTCGCTGTCGATAAGATTCTTTATGCGTCCGTTAAGCTCGGATACGCTGTAAACCTTGTCGCCCATCAGTTCTCTGGGGCTTTCTCGGTTTCAAACTGCATCTCGCTGCGGACAAATGTGCCGAGGATACCGTTTACGAAGGAAACAGTGTCCTGCTCCTCGTACTTTTTGCAAAGCTCAACAGCCTCGTTGATAGCAGCGCCGTTGGGGATCTCGGGCATGTACATAACCTCGAACATGGCAATACGCATAATTGCAACTGCCACGCGGGAAATGCGGCCAACGCGCCAGCCCTTTGCATACTTTTCGATATAGGTATCAAGCTCATAGGAATGCTCGCCTATACCCATGGCAAGGCGCTTGATGTATTCAAGCTGCTTCTCGTTGGGATAATCCTCGTAAACCTCGCACTCCTTGGCAAGGCTCTTGTAATACTCCTTATCGAAAATAACCTCTATAAGCTCGGGGGTGGGCATGGGATTAACGCCGATTTCAAAAGAAATGTGCATTGCGATTTCTCTTGCGTTGGAACGTGTCATATCTATCTTACCTCTCTGAATGAGCAGTATTATGCAAAATAAGTAAAGCAAAACCGGCGGGGGCAAAGATACCCCCGCCTGATATTATTTATCCTTCTCAAAAACAACTCCGCTGACGTTGACGTTGACAGCCTCAACGATAAGACCTGTCATATCGCCCACTGCCTTGCTGACGGAGGTCTGAACCTGCTTGGCTACCTCGTTTACAGGGTTGCCATAGTTAACAAGAATACAAGTATCAACAGTGACCTTATCTTCCTCATCAACGATAACTCTTACACCCTTGAAGGGATGCTTCTTGCCAAGGAATTCCTTGCCTGCGCCAGCATTGGTGATGCCGCCCACGCCTTCAACTTCCTTAATAGCCTCAATAGCGATCATGCTGATGACGTCTTCGGAAATGTTGATGCTGCCCTCGGCCTCGATCTTGCTGATATATTCCTTGTTCTCAGCCATTGTAGTTGCCTCCTTTGTTTTCGCTGATATACATAGTTTATTATAACACAGCTATTGGCAAAAGAAAAGCTATTTTACTTCAATTATTTTAATTTGCTCGGTGCTGAGCCCGGTCTCGGAAAGAATAATGTCGGTTATTTTGGATACGGAGCTGCTGCTGAGTCCTTCAGCGGGAGCGGATACAGCAACGGTGACAGAGTCATCGTCAAGGAATACCACGCACTCCTGAAAACCTTTAGCCTTGATAAGGGTTTCAATTTCCACCTCGTCGAGAGAAAATCCCGCCATCACGCTCATCTCCGCCATTGCCCCGTCAATAGACTCCTGAGTTGCATTCTCCAACTGCGTGGACTCCTGCAATATATTTATAGCGCTGTCGCGCGCCTGCTGGCGGGTAAGGCGGGCAGTTGCGAAATAGTCAGACACGTCATTATAGATTGCGGCAGCCGCCTGAGTTTCGCCTTCCGGCTCGTAGAACAGGCTCATTTCCTCGTCCTGCTCACCGTATTCGTTTATAATCACATCTTCTGAGCTGCCGCTGAGTCCCGATGCGGCTTCGTCCTCGTTTCTGCCGTATGACCAGTTAAGGTAAACAGCCACGCCAAGAAAGGCTACCGCCGTGATTATCACCGCATTTCGTTTAAAAAGCTTCATTTTCATTTCAACATTCCCTTTAAACATTTCATATTTTTCCGGGTACTACGCTTATTTTATCTGTAGAAAGTCCCGTAAGAGCCGCCACGGCGTTTGTGATTTCCAGCCGCAGCGATGCCCCCACGTTATCCGCAACAATAAGCGCACCCTTGTATTCCGGATAAATGTACTTGAGCACTATTGGTTCTTCCGCTTCGTCGCCCTGCAGCAGTACCGCCGAGCTTTCGCTGCTCAGCTCGTAGCCCTCACTGAGCGTACGATACTCGGTGCTTTCATCACGGGCAACCCGCTGCTCCACAGAGCTTTTCAATGTAAGCACTACTTTAACCTCACCCACTCCGGCTATTCGTTCCAAAGCCTGAGCTATTCGTTTTTCCTCGGCTTCAAGCGAAAACTCCGGCACGTGGTTTTTTTGTTCACCGACCGTTTTTTCTTCTCCTACGGGCAGACACAACAGCACCAGTCCCAGCACCAATGCAGCTAGCAGCATCCAATGCTTTTTTAGCATTTTCACCACTGCCCCGCCCTTTTCTCCAAATCCAGCAAAATCAAACTTCATTTTCGCCGCTCCAATACTGTCTCGCGGCAGGAATGCCCAGCTCCCCCTCTATGAATGAGCTCAGCCGATTTCTCTGCTCCCAGTCTGCCTCACCTCCAAGCTCCACCGAATAGGGATAAGGATATGTCCCGCCGTCCGCTATTTTTGCGGACACGGCAGCTGCGGCATTTTTTATGCCAAGCTCTGCCGCCTTGTCCAAAATATATGCTTCGCATTCCTGTTCTATGACAATTCTTATCTGCTCATCTCCCCCGCTTATTGCCGCACTGGCATATTCACCTCCCGCGGCACGAATCTCTGCCAAGCGCAGGGCATACTCCTCAAAATTCAACTCCTTCAGCGGACCTATAAGCAGCGCCACCGTCATAAATCCGCAGGCAAGGCGCACAGCGCTACCGCTGCTGTTTTTGGGGCATATTGCCTGCACTGCCCCGCATATCAGTGCTCCCGCACAAAGGCCGATTATCCAGCTTCTCAGAATTTCCATCAGCCCACCGCCTGAACAAAGGATATTATGGAGAAAAACAGCATCATGGCACAGGCGCCCATTGCCCCCATTACCATGCCGAATGCTCCGCTTATGCCGCCTGCGGCCTTAGCAAGGGCGCCACCGGAAATTGCCGACGATAGCTTCGCAGCCCCCTTATACAGCAGATAATGGCAGGCAAGCCGCAGCACAGGCACAAGGCATACCGCCGCCACCGCAAGCATTCCAAAGGCTCCCACAGTGCTTTTTATCACCGATGCGCCCAGTAATACCGTACTCGCCGCATCGGACACTATGCTGCCCACCACAGGCAGCGCTGTAGATATTGCCGTTTTGGCTACTCGCACCGTAGCCGCATCAGCTGATCCGGACACAAGCCCTGACACGCTCAGGTACACAACAAAGGCAAGCACTATGACCGTCAGCAGACTTGTGGCAAGCCATTTAAGAAAGGACGCAGCCCCAGATAGTCCCTCGCTGCCTATGGCGCATTCAGCTATCACCGCAGCTATATAGGCATATATCAGCGGCAGCAAGATATTTTCCACACAGGTGATAAGCACGTCCATAAACAGGGCTGCGGCGGCATATTTAGCTGCGGCAGAGGTAACTGCGCCGCTTACCGCAGATGTTGCTGTAAGAGTCGGCAGCAGTACTTTTGAAAAGTCGCTCAACTCCGTTATCATGCTTCGCCCCAATCCAACGCAGGCGCTTATATCCCCCGCCGCAATTGCCGCTACTGCCAGCACTCCCGCCAGACGCAGTACATCGAACCCGCCTGCAGGCGAATAAATTACGCCGACCACGCCGCAGATCACAGCAGCCATCAAAATCAGCACAGCGCTTTTCATTGCACCCTTTATGCTTGTACCAAGCTTGGCAATGCCGGAGCGCAGTATGCTCTCAAGAGCACCGCCAAAATCCGTACCCGGCGAGAGTTCAACGTCCTCCATAAGCTCTTCAGCAGATTCGGGCAACGCTTCCTGCACCTTGTCCAATTCAAATTGACTTTCAAACCGGTCCCACTCTGCAGCAATTGCAGATGTTGTCAGTATCACGGCAAATATTACAGCCAGCAGCAGTATGCGCACCGACCTTCTCATAGGAAGGACTCCGTCATTTTCAGCACAGTACGCATAAGAGGCAACGCCGCATAAAGAGCAGAAGCCGCTGCAACCAGTTCCACAGCAGAAGCCGAGGCGGCATAGCCCGCGTCCTTGCATATATCCGATGCCAGCTTGGCGCAAACAGATATTCCCGCGCATTTCAGCACAGGTGACAGCAGTGCGCTGCTTATTGCCCCCTTCTCCGCTACTTCCATGACAAACGCTTTCACGTCGCCCAGCACCGCAAAGGCAAAACAGAGTATCGCCGTTGCCGCAGACAATGTAAGCAGCAGTGCAAACTCCGGCACATTCTTTTTCAGTATCAGCCCTATCACTGAGGCTATCACGCCTATTACAGAGCCTTTTATCAAAAAATCCATAGGCTAAAACCCGAACAGCGATTTAATCAACTCGAACAGGCTGCTTATTTCCTGCACGATTATCACCAGCACACAAACAAGACCGGCAATGGTTATCATCAGCGCCTGCTCGTCCCGACCGGAACGGGACAGCAGCAGATTCAGCACTGCAACGATAATGCCCACTGCCGCAATTTTGAAAATAAGATCTACGTCCATAGCCCCTGCCCTTTCAAATCATAAGTATCGCCAGCATCAGCCCCGAGCCTATGCCCAGCGCCGCCCGCAGCTTATACTGCCGCCGCTTTTCCTCGTCGGCAAGTTTTGCCCGCATGTCAAAATATTCCACCGCACGGTCTATCAGTTCCCGCTGCTTCTCGGCTTCGTAGCGACCTATTACACCGCCAAGCTCAGCCAGCATTCGGCATTCCTCATCGTCCATGCCCCACACCCTGCTGCCTAACGCAGCAGCCGTCCATGCAGTTTTGAAATCACGATCTTCAAGCTGTTTCAAACAGCTTGAAAAAAACTCCCGCGCGCTGCCGGTCCCATGCCGTGAAAGCATATCCAAAACTTCTCTTACGGGGAGCAGCGAAGTACATAGCTCATTTCGCATCACAGTCAGTAATCCCACAAGGCTGTGAAGAAACTCCGCTCTTTTTCTCAGGCTGTGAGCCATACTTAAGCCAAAAACAGAGCAGCTGAGTATCACCAACAACGCACCTGCCGCCTTCATACAAGCTCGCTCCCGCGCACAAACTTCCAACCACGCTCACTTCCGCTGCCGTTTATCATCACAATGTTGTCGAACACACCATCTTCGATAAGCCTGCTATACCGTTTTTTTGTTTTTAAGTCCTCTGCACTACCATGTGCGGTAGCCAGTATGGCAATTCCGCAGCCCGCAACGGATCTGGCGGCGGCAAGTTCATGCTCCGAGCTTATCTCATCCATGGCAATGATCTGCGGAGTCATCGCCCGCAGTAAAAACATCGCCGCCTCGGCTCGAGGTGCCATATCCATAACGTCGGTACACTTCCCCACGTCCATAGTCGGTACCCCGCTTTTCATCGCCGCTATCTCACCCCGCTCGTCAGCCAGCGCCACCCTCGTCCCATTATCGGACAGACGGCGCACTAGATCGCGCAGAAGAGTTGTTTTACCGCCCCCGGGAGGCGATATGATAAGCAGCGACGCAATCTGTCCACTGCTGTTTATCAGTTCCGGCAAGCCCTCGGCAGCAGTTTTTATTTCCTTGGCTATGCGCACTGACAGCGAGGAATAGTTATTTATACCGCATATCTCGCCGTTTTTTACCGCCGCCGTGCCGCAGATGCCGATTCTGTGTCCGTTTTCGGCAGTCATAAATCCTTCCCGAATATTCGCCGCCACCGTATGTATAGACGCCCCCGATGCGGCACAAATTACGTCCGCCAGCTCACCGCTGCTTATCTTACCCACGTCCACAGCGATTTCTCTTCCCGCACTGAGCATGGATAAGCCGGAGCCCGCACGCAGTCTTATTTCCTCCGCATTAAGCATCACCCTCTTCTCAATGCGGTAAAGCTTCTCCCTCATATGCCGCGGCAGCAATTCCGCCGCGCTTAAATATCGCGAAAGCAAATATTCTTCATTCAAGCAGCAACGCCCCTTTTTCCTTTAGTGATACAGTGTATTCCCTGCCTGTCCAATTTATGACGGGGCATAGACGCAAAAAGACCGTGTCCCGAGACACGGTCTTTGAGTTTAGTATTTAATTTCAATCCACATAAGTTTTCATGAGTCTGCGGCTGATACCCATAGAAATAAGCATCGTTGCAGCATCTGCCACAGGGAAAGCCGCCCAGATATAGCGCACATCGCCAATAAGTGACAGCAGCCATGCTACCGGAACCAGTATTATAAGCTGGCGGCACATATTCACAAGGAAGGTATTGCGAGGATTGCCGAGAGACTGGAAGGACGAGGAGAGAATAACGGTATATGCACCAAAAGGCAGAGACAGAGCGCATATTCTCACAGCCGCCATACCTATAGCGTACATATTCTCCGATGCACTGAACAGTCCCAGCAGCGGACGGGCAGCAGCAAAATAGAATACCATTATTACCGAGCTGACGCATACGCCGATAATGGAAGCAAGCTTCAGCGTCTTGCGCACGCGGTCATACTTCTTTGCGCCTCTGTTAAAGGCAAGAATAGCAATACTGCCGTTATTAAGTCCGTAAACGGGCATGAATCCAAAGCTCTGGAGCTTTACCCATATACCAAAAGCTGCAGTTGCGGTTGTGCCTACCGCAAGGAATATCTGATTCATGCAGTAGGACATGACAGTGGAAAGTCCTACGGTAAGCATGGAGGGAATACCAACGGCATAAATGGCCTTGAGGGTCTTTACGTTGGGTACCATATCCTTAAGCGAGAAACGTATGGTTTTATTCTTCGTCAAATTGAAGAACAGTGCCAGTGCGGAAGCAAATATCTGACCTGCTACTGTTGCGATTGCAGCACCCTTTACTCCCATTGCCGGAATAGGGCCAAGGCCGAAAATAAGGATAGGGTCAAGCGCAATATTGATAATCGCACCGCTGGCCTGGCATATCATGGACAATGCAGAGTATCCCGATGCAACCAGCAGCTTTTCAAGCCCCTGACCGAAGAACACACCCACGGATATGGCGCATACTATTCGCACATAGTCTACACCGGCTTCGATAATCGCGGGGTCATTGGTCTGCATGGTGTAAAAGGGTCTTGCAAAGACGAGGCCTATTACAACGAAAACAAGGCTGTAGCAAATGCACAGGAAGTTCTGCACGTTGGCAGCGCGGTTGGCGGTTTCATAGTCGCCGCTGCCAAGAGAGCGGGGCACAAGCGCCGTTATACCAACACCGGTACCAACACCGATTGCGATCGCTATATTCTGCAGCGGAAAGGCAATGCCGACCGCCGCAAGGGCTTCCTCGCTTATCTTTGCGACAAACATTGAGTCGACTACGTTATACAGCGCCTGAATGAACATGGATATCATCATCGGCACCGACATTACCATAAGCAGCTTGCCAATCGGCATTACGCCAAGCTTGTTTTGGGAATTATCCATAGGTATCACCTATCTTAATCTTTTGTATCTTTAATTTTTGTATTATACCGTAACGCCGTAGACGGAATGGTATAATGTGTCGTATTTTTCGGTTGCCGCACTAGCGGCGGAAAAATATGACTTAAATAGATATAATATCTATTCGAGTATTATATCATTGTATTTTGTCTATTGCAATGTATTCAATAGATAATACTTTTTATTTCTCTTGTAAACCTCGCCACTTCCTGCTCGGTATTGAAAGCAGAAAAACTCAGGCGCACGGTTCCCTGCTCCGTTCCCACTGTTTTATGAGCCAGCGGCGAACAGTGAAGCCCCGCTCTTACGGCTATCCCTCGCTTCGACAGCTGCTCTGCCACAGTTTGGCAATCCATTCCGCGAACATTGAAGGACAGCACCGGACTTTGGCATTTCATCCCGTCTGCGCAGTATAGCTCAACCTCGTCTATGATACGCAGCTGACGCACTACAGAGGAAAGCAGTTTCTTTTCGTGACGACTTATACGTTCCGTTCCAAGGTTACTGACGAAGCGTATGCCTTCCAGCAGCCCTGCTATACCGGGCATATTGTGTGTTCCGGCCTCCAGCCTATCCGGCAGGTATTCCGGCATCAGCGGCAACCGCGAATCGCTTCCGCTGCCGCCCTCGATGAGAGTTTCGCCCGACCGTCCGCACAGCAACACCCCCGTTCCCTGCGGGCCGTACAGCCCCTTATGCCCAGGCATGGCAACATAATCCGCACCGAGCTCTTGAAAATCTATATCAAGCACCCCTGCCGCTTGAGATGCATCAACAACCAGCGGTATACCCCTTTTGTGACAAAGTTCTGCTATCC
>JAFXFT010000240.1 GCA_017513385.1 Oscillospiraceae bacterium
AGGGCAGGGGCGTGCCCCTGCCGATTTGTAGCATTACAGGTAAAAGAAGTTATTTTAATGACAGCAAAAGCATGATATACTTACAAAAAAGACCCCGCAACGCTCCGTTGACAAAAAGAAACGGCGGGATGGTGGTCAAAACAGGCGGCGTAAGCTATTATGCGGTGGAAAGGAGGCGGTGTTTGTGACCCTTGGACAGCGCATACAGGAACTGAGAAAACAAAATGGTATGTCGCAGGAAGGCTTGGGCGAGCGGCTGGGAGTTTCCCGACAGGCGGTATCCAAGTGGGAGGGCGATAACGGCATTCCCGAGCTGGATACACTTATTGCCATGAGCCGTATTTTCGGCATAACCATAGGACAGCTTCTCGGCGTGGAGGATACAGCCGCGCAGGAGGAAGATAAAATCCAATGCGAAGAAAGTACCGACGAAGAACGGCTGGAGGCAATTCTCAGCAAATACGCAAAGGAAGTAGCTGCTGAGAAAAAGGAAGTGCCGTGGTTTAAGCGGTGGGGTATAGACTTGTCTGCCGCAATAGTTGCGGTGGTTATAATTATAGTCCTGTTCTCGCAGATAAGCTCCCTGCGCAGCTCCGTGAGAATGCTCAATAGCGATGTTGCGCGCCTGCAAGTACAGGTGAATAATCAGCAGAGTAATTTGAACGGGCAGATACGCGACACCATTTACTCGGTGCTGACAGAGGAGGCAAAGCTGCTCAATACGTTCAACTGGGAAGTGGCGGCTTTTGCTACGGACAGCAGTTCGGTAGTGCTGCGCATCAATGCCTCGCTGAAGGAATATAAAGCGGGAAGCCAGCTGCAATTTGCCGCCCAGTGGCGCACCGAGGATGGTAAAACAGGCAAGGTGGACAGCGATTGGTCAGCAGGACCTGATTTTTCCGTGCTGATGTCTCTGCCTATGAATTATGCTACAGAAATCAGCGTCCGCATAATGGAAACTGATGGTACTATCAAGGAGCAGTTCGTGGAGACTCTGCACACCCTTGACGAGGACAACTTCAAGCTTTATGCCTACAATCTCACCGTGCCCTTTGCAATCACCACAAGGAGTTTCGGCGTTGAGCGCAGCACTGCGCGGGCGGAGCAGGCATTTGTGGATATAATGTCCGCGTACCCGAATATTTTCAGTCCGGTCAGCGCGCATATATCGGCATATATCAACGATGAAGAGGTGTTCACCGAGGATATGACCATAGAGCAGAGCGGGGACGATACACAAAGCTTCTGCGCGGCTATCAAGGATAACTACTTTGAAGTTGTCCTCAAGGAAGGCGACGCTTTTAAGGTCGTCCTTGATGTGACGGACAACCTCGGACGCACCGAGCAGTTCGTCGAGAGCGGCAAGGTCGTTGACGGCTGGCTGGAGCGTGAGCCGCTGGCTGTTCCGGCGATAGGCATGGACTAATACGCGTCGCTATGAATCCCTTGCGGGATTTTCGAGACTGTCAAAGAAGCCTTTTAACGTAAATGCCTATCAAATCATTATGCCGGAGATTCTCACGCTCCCGCCTGCGGCGGGGCTCAGAATGACAAATCTTTATGTTTTATGGCTGTACTTTTTTTGCGCTGCACTCCCGACTTGTCATTGCGAGGAGCGAAGCGACGTGGCAATCTCCGGCGTTGGGCTATCTGCGCACCATTATTTTTTTGACACATCGAAAAAACGGCAGGCGAAAGCCTGCCGTTTTCGTATGTGATTTTATACCCTTACACCGGTGTCTGCGTAAATCTTTTCGGAGAACAGCGCCTGAATTTTCTCGCGCAGGGCTGCGTCCTTGCCGCCAACGGGCTTGCCGTCGATTTCGTAGACGAAAAGCACGTTCTTGGTGGTGCTGCAAAGAATTATCTCGTCGGCGGACATGATCTCGTCAACGGTGAAAATGCGTACATCCACGGGAATACCGGCCTCGTCGCAGCACTGATGAATAATAGCGCGGGTGATGCCGGGTAGAATAAGCTCATCAAGGGGCGGCATGACGACCGTGCCGTCCTTTATCATAAGAATACTGCTGTGGGCTGCCTCGGTTACGCGCTCGCCGCGATGGAACAGCGCCTCGGTAGCACCTGCCTGTGTTGCCTTCTGGGCGGCGAAAACATTGGGCAGGAGGTTGGTGGTCTTGATGTTGCAGTACTGGAAACGCAGGTCATCAACGCTGAAAAGGGTTGCGCGCTTGTCTTTGGGAGGAATGGATACAGGGGATGTGAACATCAGCAGATTGGGCTTGGCGTCTGCGGGATATTCGTGCTTGCGGGGCGCAGCGCCTCGGGTGACCTGCAGATAGAGCATGGTGCTTCCCATCTCGGTTTCAGCAAGGAGACGGGAAATCTCCGCCTTGAGGGTTTCGCGGGGCATGTCGAAGGCGATCTCTGTCATTGCGCAGCTCTTATAAAGTCTGTCCAGATGCATATCAAGAGCGAAGGGCTTGCGGTCCAGCACCAGCACTGCGTCATATATTGCATCGCCGTAAAAAACGGAGCGGTCGGAGAAGGGGATAGTCATGTCCTCGTAGTTTCCGATCTTGCCGTTGAAATATGCTATTCTTGCCATGTGATCATCACCTTTGCAAAAAGATAAGTTGATTTTAACATATCGACGCAGAAATCACAACAGGAGATTGGGCATCAGACCATATATTCTCCGTTGTAGCTGACCAAAGTGGCGGAAGTGACGCCGTCTATGGCATAGAGCTTGTTTATGAACTGGGTGGTGCCGTCCTGAATGCGTACCTCCACGGTCCATTCGATGCCGCCTGCGCTGACGGTCTTGGATTTCAGAGTGAACTGCTTGACGCTCTGCTCCAGAATTTCGGAGGCCTGCTGTTCGGCGGCATTGTCGGCACACTGGAGAACTAGAATGTATACGTCCTCAACGGAGCCCTTGCGATTGCCAAGGCAAAGCATTATTACGCCGAAAATTACGGAGCTGAACACGGCTAGGGGAATCATTCCCGCGCCAAGCATGATGCCCACAACTATGCTCCAGAACAGGAACGCTATGTCCAGCGGCTCCTTGATGGCGGTGCGGAAGCGGACGATGGACAGCGCGCCCACCATGCCAAGACTCAGCACCACATTGGAGGTAACGGTCATAATTGCCAGCGTGGTGAGCATACTGAGGGCAAGCAGGGTGATGCCGAAGCTGCGGGAGTACATTACGCCGCGATAAGTCTTTTTATAAACCTCGCAGATAAACAGACCGATGGCGAAGGACAGCGCCAGCGCTACCAGCATATCAACAATGGAAAAGGCGGCTACCTGAGCCAGAAAATTACTTTGAAATATATCTTTGAAGGACATAGTGTTGCTCCTTTATCAAAAATCGGTCAGCCGGGAGGCTGCATACTTGGAAAAGTTGGTGGTGCGGCGGTTATCCAGCCGAACGGCGCGGCGGATAATATCGGGAATATATTGGTCATATTTGACCTCGAGGACTATGGGGCGGGTGATGTCCGCAGGGATAGTGGCGAGGTTCGGGTTGAAAAAGTCAAGGCTGCTCAAACCGGTACGGATATTATCGTCCAATGTGATTCGTGTGTTGCCGGGGGAGTATACGAAGGCTCGGCGGCTGTAGTCCACGATGACCTTTGGCTTCAGAAGCTGGGCGCGCATCTTTGCGTACAGCTCATGGCAGAGCGGGGAGTCCTTCTGCAGCAGCCATTGAATATCGCCGCGGAGCAGCGATTCAACCTCGCTGCGGGTAACGCGGGCGCTCTGTTTGCCGCAAAGCTGGTTGTGTTTTATCTTCTTTTCCAGCACGATGTAGCTGTCATCAAAGTTGTAATAGCGAATGCGGAATTTTTCGCGGTATTCCAGACCGTTCAGCCTTTCCGCCAGCGCCTTGTCATAGACGTTGTCAAAATACAGGCTGCGAATGTGGTAGCTTTCCGCGCCGTAGTGAGGGTCGGGAGAGCAAATTGCGCCAAGGCGTGCGATGAGCTGATATTTATCGGAAAGGGAAATAAGATGCTTCAGTTCGTGGCGCAGCTGTACCCCCTTAGGCGGCTCAAACAACATGGCGGATGCCTCCCTTCTTTTCCTTTCTGCGGCGGACAAAACGCAGCGCACATATGATGACTATCGGCACTGCCACGGCGGTGAGCAGTATACGCAGCAGAATAAAGGGGAAGGGCATAACTGCCGCGATAAGATCGTCTGTGGAAACGTCGGAGTGGTCGCCGCTGCTCAGCTGGGAAAAGTCCGTGGACAGCAGCTGCCCCCAATCAACCATGTTCAGCAGGGCGAGAATATTGACGGTGTCTTTCATATTCTTGTTGGCTTCCGGAAGGATCTGCAAAAGGGCGGAGCCGGAAATTTCGTCGCTTTCCGCATCGGGCAGGAGAATTGCCATCATGCCACCGGCGGGCGGTGAGTAGTCGGAGTAATCCGGCAGCGCCTCCGGAGCGGCGGTCTGCGTGTCCCATGTGGAGGGTATCTCGCCGGAGAGCTGACCCAATACACTCTCGCCGCGGTAGGCGGTGAATTTGTCAATGGAGTCCACTGCCAGCAGGAAATCATCGTAGGAATGGATCACTACGCTCTCGCGCTGAACCCAAGGGCCTATCATATCGGCAATGCGGGCGATTTCATGCTCCATCATGCCGGAGGTTATCCACTTGTCGACCAATTCAGCAAGATAACCGTAATAAAGCTCTCTGCCGCGCTCACTGCTGAGAAGAACATTCAGCAGGGGACGCTCTTCGACAGTGGTGGAAAATACGGGGGTGTCGATGGGCTGGTTGATGAAAACGGTGGGGTCGGTGATGCCGAATTCGCTGCTGATATTGCCCAGGGCTACGTCGTAGTCCCAAGGGAGCATGGTGAGAATGCCGTCTTTTTCGTACAGACCGTAATTGTGGGCCATGCCGGTTGTGTAGCAATCGGTGTTCAGCACAAAGGTGTTTACCGCAAAATATCGGGCAAGCGCGTCTATATCAACGACCTCTTCGGGAGCTTCGTTGTCATGTATTCTGCGCAGGGCGGTCACAAGCCGCTCCTTGTCGGATATGCCGATGGGAAAGCTGGTGTTGCGCCATATGTCCTCGTAGGCATAAAGGCTTTCGCCTAAATAGGCCAGCCGAACCGCCTCGTTGGAAACCGCAAGGGCGCTGTCTATGGTGAATTTTTCGCCGCTGCCGCCGGCGAATGCGTCAAAGTTGATTTTTGTATTCTGCAGCTCGCCTGTCAAAATGGCGGCAATGTCGAACTGCTCGGGCTTGTAGATATTGCCGTATTCGACACCGAAATTGCGAAGTGCGAAAGATTCGGAGAAAATCTCCGAGGCGGAATACATTCCGATGAATTCGCCGTTGAGGTGTACTGCCGCAAAGCTGCAAAGGGGAGTGCTGACACCCATTGAGCGCATCATTTCATAGCAGAGATAGGTTTTCATGCAGGAAGCGTCGAACATGTTGTTGTACAGGGACAGACAGTCCAGCCCGTGATAGCGCTGGCTCTCCTGAAATGCGTCAAATTCCAGCGCGAGGCTGAATCGGTCCCAGCCCTTGGCGGCATTGAGCATGAGGGTGGAATTGCCCTTCGTGCGGACGCCTACATGCTGCACTTGTTCGCCGTCGATGACGACCGTGCCGTCGATGCATTCCTTGGACATGGCCTCTCTTTTGAGCTTGTTCCAGTCCGCCTGAGATACATGAATGTCAATAATATGTACATAAGAGGGGTCGAAGATTGTTTCCTCGTAGCCCAGCTCGGGATATCTGAGTGCCTCGGCTTCCTCGGGTGTACTGCGGCAGGCCTGATATATAAGCCCCACGCTGTAGAGAATAGCCAGAGCAATGGCGATAATGCCGGTTTTTGAAAACTTCATAAGCAGCTCCGTGAGATAGTGTTTCTATAAAGTATACGGAAAAAGACAAATTTCGTCAAGAAAAGCACCTTTCGTCTGCTGACAAAAGGTGCTTTTTATAAGGTTACAGACCCAGATTATAAATGCGGTTGGCATTGTGGAAGAAAACCTCTTCCCAATGGCGCTCGGGGATAACCGCCTTGATGAAGGCTATGTATTCGCCCATGTTCACAAGCGGCCAGTCGGTGCCATACATAAGCTTGTCCCAGCAGTTCATGGTGGAAGTCCATGCCTTCAGCAGGGTGACGTATTCTGCGTAATCCTTAAGGTACTGCTCAAGGTCAACTCTGCCCTCCAGCAGTCCCGAAAGGTCTGCGGAAACGTTGGGGTTTTTCTCCACAACTGCGGAGGCGGTTTCGAGGAAAGGGTTGCCGAAGTGGCACATTACAAAGTCGGTATCGGGGTGGTCTGCCGCCACCTCGTCCAGCTCCATGGGGTGGCAGTACTTGAGGTGCGCCCGCGGGTGGGCGGTAAGACCCATGTGCACCGCCACAGGCTTCTTATACTGCGCCGCCAGCTCATAGATGGGCCCATAGAGCCTGTCGGAAAGGGAGAGCTTGTTGTAGCCGGGGTAAAGCTTTATGCCGCAGCAGCTTTCCCGCTGCAGGTTTTTCTCAACGCTGTCCGCGAAATCGGGCAAGGCGGAGTGCTCTCCAATCATGAAAGAACTGTCGAGACCGATGCAGTAGTGGAACATATCCGTGGGATAGTTGTGGTATTCTGTGTCGAGGGAGTGGTTGCCCATGACCACAGAGTGCACCATGCCGAGGTTGTCGTATACCTCACGCAAATGCTCGATACTGTTAATGTGACCGGCATTCTTCGTCAGCCTGTCTACGTTGGGGTCGTCGGGCGGGAAGAGATGAATATGCGCGTCGATTATTTTCATGAGGAGACCTCCTTTGGCGTGTCATGCATTTGAGACTATTATATTTCAAAGGAAGAAAATTTTCAATCATGGGCGAGGGGGAGAGGGCGCTAATATTTTCTTGAACTCTCCCAAAAAATGATATATCGCTTGCGCGATGTGATATACGACTGACATCGAATGATATATTTGCGTTGCAAATATGATATAATATCCGTTCCTCGATATGTCGAAGGCATATAGCATCGCACGAAGTGCGATATCATATCGGAGATATATCACCCGTTCCGTAAGGAACGGATATAATTGAAAAAGCCACATTTGTCCGCTGACAAATGTGGCTTTTTCATGGTGGAGCCGGCGGGAATCGAACCCGCGTCCGAAAGCACTTCCTCGGAACCTTCTCCGGGCGCAGACGGTTATTCCGGGCTAAAGCCCAATTCCCCGCGCCATACGCAAGCCGTCACGCGTATCGGTTTGGGTAGCTTCATTGTGCGTGGTGCGCTCAAAGCTTTGCGCACTCACGGACGCCACTAAGTGACACCGCACATCCGGCTCGTGGCCCTTCCGGCGGCGATGGGCAGCCTTAAGCGGCTACCAGTTCGTAAGAATCGTTGTTCTTTAATTTATAAGTGCCCATTTTTAGGTTGGTGAGCGCAACCGCCCGCTTATTCCGCCTCCATACCCCCGTCGAAACCTTTACGGCCCCTTATTTTTTTCGCTTGCAATGTAAAATTGCGCAACGGTGTAGAAAGCTTTTAGAAAGAATGTTTAACGTAAGTGCAAGTGAGCGCTTTACGCCGGAGATTCTCACGCTCCCGCCTGCGGCGGGGCTCAGAATGACAAATCTATAGATTTAATAGTTGTACTTTTTTGCACAGCACTCCCAAGCTTGTCATTGCGAGGAGCGAAGCGACGCGGCAATCTCCGGAGTGGGATTTGCTTTGCACTATGGTGTGGTGTATATCTCACCGGGGCGCATAAGCGCCCCGGATAAGAGGCTGTTTAATAATTACATCTTTTCAGGCTGGGGATACTCAACGCCGAAGGTTTCGACGGTGACCTTAGCCATCTTCTGCTCCTGCTCGGGGCGGTCGTTGTAGTCAACGGCAACGCCGGCGATCTTATCGACGTTCTCGATGCCCTCGATTACCTTACCGAAAGCGGC
>JAFXFT010000241.1 GCA_017513385.1 Oscillospiraceae bacterium
AGTATTGGTGGCCTGTGTTGTGCCCAATTATTTTTACGGCGTTATAGCATCCCTCATAAGCGTAATCGATGTAAACTATTTCTTTACTGCTCCTTTCTGGGCGCTTAATTTCACCATGACGGGCTATCCCATAACCTTCCTTATCATGCTGGTAACCTCTATAATTACCAACACCCTGGTTATAGGCTATCGTGAGCGGCACAAGGCGGTAATGGAAGCTGATAAGGAAAAACTCAGAGCCAATCTGCTCCGGGCGATCTCTCACGATTTGCGCACTCCTCTCACTACGATTTCAGGCTCCAGCGCTGCCCTTCTTGAGGATCATGGCAGGATAAGCAGCGAAGACAGCAAAGCTCTCCTTACAGACATTCACGACAATGCTCAGTGGCTTATCCGTATGGTGGAAAATCTCCTCTCGGTAACTCGTATGCAGAGCGGTGTTTCCGCCGTTAAAAAAGTACCCGAGCTTGCAGAAGAGATAGTGGCCAATGCGGTATCTCAGGTGCGCAAGCGCTTTCCGGGAAATGTTATCACTATTTCCGTGGAAGATGACCCCCGTGACGTGCCTATGGATGGCACGCTGATAGTTCAGGTAATAATAAACCTTATCGAAAACGCGATATTCCATAGCGGAAGTGTGGACGCCATACATGTGTCTGCCTCCATTGGAGAGACCATGGCCCGCTTTTCCGTAAGGGACCATGGCTGCGGCGTGGATGTGCAGCGCATGGAAAGGCTTATGGCCGGCTACATAGACTCGGAGCGTACCGGAGACAGCACAAGGGGAATGGGCATAGGCCTTTCATTGTGCTCCGCAATAATAAAAGCCCATGGCGGAAGGATATGGGCGGAGAACGGGGAGGACGGAGGAGCTGTATTCAGCTTTGAATTGCCGCTGGAATGAAATATATAAAAAATCACCGTTAAGTTGTCTTGACTCAGGCGTGCCGATGTGATAACATATCAAAAGTTTGAGCATAACAGGAGGAAAGGACCATGAGGCGATACAGGGCGAGCAAAACCATGCTGAATATCTGCGAATTGGTGCCCCTTTCTTTGATATTTATTATTTAAATCTTTCCATTTATTGGGAAGATTTTTTTATAACTTTTATTTGACATGCGAAAGGAGAAAACAATGCTTAAAGGAAGAAGTATTCTTGAACCCATGGACATGACCACCGCTGAACTGGAGGAGATATTCGATTTGGCCGATGCCATAATCGATGACCCCGAAAAGTTTGCCCATGCCTGCGACGGCAAGCTGCTGGCAACTCTCTTCTACGAGCCCAGCACCCGTACCCGCTTCAGCTTTGAGGCTGCCATGCTGCGCCTTGGCGGCAAGGTGATTGGCTTCTCCGAGCCCAATTCCAGCTCCGTAGCAAAGGGCGAAAGCATTGCCGATACCATCCGTACTATCGCCTGCTATGCCGATATCGCCGTAATGCGTCATCCCAAGGAAGGCGCTCCCCGCATCGCTGCCAACAATACCGACATGCCCGTTATCAACGCAGGCGACGGCGGTCATATGCACCCCACCCAGACCCTTACCGACCTTCTGACCATCCGCCGCCGCAAGGGTGGCTTCACCAACCTTAAGATCGGCCTCTGCGGCGACCTTAAGTTCGGCCGCACCGTACATTCCCTTATCAAGGCCATGTCCCGCTATGAGGGCGTTGAGTTCATCATGATCTCCCCCGAAGAGCTGCGCGTTCCCGAATACGTGCGCAAGGGCGTTCTGGAAGCCAACAACGTTCCTTACCGCGAGGTAAAGAAGATGAAGGAAGTTATGCCTGAGCTTGACGTTCTGTACATGACCCGCGTACAGCGCGAGCGCTTCTTCAATGAAGAGGATTACATCCGCCTGAAGGACCGCTACATTCTGGATCTGGAAAAGATCGAGAACGCCAAGGAAGACCTGATGATTCTCCATCCCCTGCCCCGTGTAAACGAGATAGCTGTGGAAGTGGATAACGATCCCCGCGCCCTGTATTTTGAGCAGGCCAAGAACGGCATGTTCGTTCGCATGTCCCTCATCATGAAGCTGCTGGGCATTGAAGTACAGTAAAGGAGGAATAGAAAATGATAGTCAACAGCATTGAAAAAGGCATCGTAATCGACCATATCACTGCCGGCACCGGCCACAGGATACTGGATTTCCTCAATATTGACACCAAGAACAACACCGTGGCCTTCATCATGAACGCTTACAGCCAGAAGCACGGCCGCAAGGACCTGATAAAGATCGAAAACGTAACCGACGTTGACCTGACCGTGCTGGGCCTGCTGGACCCCACCGCCACCGTAAACGTGATCGAGAACGGTCAGATAGTAAAGAAGATCAGCCTTGAACTGCCTGAGACCGTTGTGGACGTTATCAAGTGCAAGAACCCCCGCTGCGTTACCAGCGTAGAGCGCAATGCACACCACATCTTCCATCTGATGAACCCCGAGACCCACGAGTATCGCTGCGAATACTGCGACGATATCGTAAACATGAAGGGCGAATAATGTAACTTTCGGGCTTGCTTCCCTGGGAAATATAAAGAGAAGCAAGCCCTTGTACTATACAAAAGGGAAAGGAGCCGGGCAATGAATATTTGCATAGCAGGAGGAAGGCTTGTAGACCCTGCCATGGGTTTGGACAGGCTGGGAGATATTTATTTTAAGGATGGCGTTATCGCCGCAATACGCGCGGAGGGCTTTGAGCAGGGAGATATCCCTCAGGGCGAAACAGAGCGCATAGAGGTCAGCGGCGCCCTTGTTGTGCCCGGCCTTATTGATCTCCATGTGCATTTCAGAGATCCCGGTTTCTGCTACAAGGAAGA
>JAFXFT010000242.1 GCA_017513385.1 Oscillospiraceae bacterium
CCATTGCGGCACAAACCACGCTGCCTTCCATACAGGTGCAGCCCCATGCCATAGCCTCAAGGGTGGAAATTCCCGCGCCGGGCTTCTCCGCCCCCCACATAAGTCCCTTGGCTGCGGCAACGCCAATGCGTATGCCGGTAAAAGAGCCCGGACCTTTCGCCACCGCAACAAGGTCAATATCCGCCATGGTAAGGCCGCAGCTTGCCAGCAGTGACTCCGCCATGGGCAGCAGCGTTCTGCTGTGGGTAAGACCGTTATTCTGATAGTAAGACGCAAGCAGCTTGCCGCCCTCGCTTATGGCACAGGAAGCCGCTTTTGCAGAGGACTCAAGAGCAAGTATCCTCAGTTTTTTCATCACTCCATTACCTCCACTGTTATCTCGCGCTCGGTGTCACCGAGCTTTGTGATATTCACCTTAACCGTACCCGGCTCAAATGCTTCCTCCACATTCTCGCTCCACTCAACGGCACATATTCCGCCCCGCTCGAGATAATCGTCCCAGCCGATGTCAAAAAGCTCATCAGCAGAGCCGAGGCGGTACATATCGAAGTGGAAAAGCGGCACCTTTCCGGGGTACTCGTTGACTACGTTAAATGTGGGGCTGGACACCGGGAAATTGATTCCAAGTCCACGGGTCATGCCGCGTACGAAAGCAGTCTTACCCGCACCGAGGTCGCCATACATGGCAACTACGCTGCCGGGTGCCAGTGTCTGCACCAGCTTTTCGCCCGCCTCCTGTGTTTCTTTTTCGCTTTTAGTTATTATCTTCAAGGGCTTTACTCCTTAATTGACATACTTATCCATTGTTACTTTGTATATCTTACCATTTTTTCGCAGCCAAGTAAACATTAAAATTGAAAAGCATCGGTATTCATGATATAGTTATTATGTACGACAAACTCACATGAGATAACGAGGAATTGATCTTGAAAGCTAAACTGAAACCCGTATATATCGCAGTACGCGATTTCTTCAAAACTGCTGATATGTTTCTTCTTACGGTCTGCCTTTTGCTGGCAGCCATAGGCATGGTGCTCATTTACAGTTCCACCCGCAGCTACGAAACAAACAGCTATATTTACGTTCAGCTGACCTCCATAATAATTGGAATAGTGCTGTTCGTAATTCTTTCCGTAATCGATATAGACATCATCACCCAAAAATGGCCCATACTGCTGGCATTCAATATTCTTATCATTGCAGCACTGTTCATATGGGGCGTTGAAGGTGACACAGGTAACAGAAGCTGGTTCCGCTTCGGCGGTATCGGCATTCAGCCCACAGAGCTGGTAAAGATAACCTTTACCCTGCTCTTCGCCAAGCAGATGAGCTTCCTGCACAACTCCAACCGCGGCATAAGTTCTCCCATTTCCATGGTACAACTGCTCATACATCTGCTTTTCATGTTCGGTCTTATCATAATAACCTCTGCCGACCTCGGTTCCGCACTTATATTCATCGCCATTTTCGCGGTAATGTGCTTTGCCGGCGGCGTGCGCATAATATGGTTCCTTATCGGAATAGGCGCGGTTGCCGCACTGGCTCCCCTTGCGTGGAACAGTTTCCTAAGTGATTATCAGAAGGCGCGAATCATGGCCCCCTATTTCCCCGAAACCGTTGACCCCACAGGTCTGGGTATCACATGGCAGGTAAACCACAGCAAGATAGCCCTTGCTTCCGGCGGATTTTGGGGACAGGGCTTCATGAACGGCACTCAGTCACAATCCGACGCACTTTTCGCCAAGCACACAGACTTCATCTTCTCCGTTGCAGGTGAGGAATTCGGTGCTATAGGCTGCATTGTAATCATCATTCTTCTGCTTACCGCAATTATCCGATGCATATACATCGGTCTCAAGTCCAATAACTACATGAACACCGTTATCTGCTGCGGTATGGCAGCAATGCTTGGTTTCCAGACCTTTGAAAACATCGGTATGTGCCTCGGTCTTACCCCTGTTATCGGTCTTACTATACCCTTTGTCAGCTACGGCGGCTCGTCTATAATATCCTGCTTCGCCGCCATAGGCATAGTATCCGGCATTAGAATACGCCCCAACCCCATAAGAAGATATCGATATTAAAGGAGATATATCATGAGAAACACCATTGATCAGGCTCTGCTTGATAAAATCGAAGCTCTTGAGCTCAGTGAAAATAATCTTGCATGGCGCAGTGCCATGCGCGCCGCCGGCTACAAGGTATACGCCGACCGTGAGCGCTGGACAGTAAAGTCCTGGCTTGAAACCGTTGGTGAGGACATTCAGATCCGCCGCGCAAAGCTTCTTGCATGCGTGCTGGACAATATCGAAATTAAAATTCATGACTTTGACGAAATCGTAGGTCGTCCCACTCCCGGTGTTATCGGCTGCGCTACCGCCATCGACACCTGCGGAGACTACATCCCCGACATTTGGAGCGACAAGGGCAGCATAAGTGCCACCATGGATGCAGAGGCAGATGCCGATGCAGAAACCATGGAAATCCTCCGTACCAGTGCCAAGCTGTTCCGTGGAAGTACCTTCCCCGAGATGACCCACAAGGCATGGGAAGCGCTGGTCGGCGACTGGGTAAAGGACGCAGAGGCAGCCAAACTGAAAGACCCCGGCATTGACGCAGGTATCACCGCTCAGTCCACCTCCATTATGAACTGGGGCAAGATCCTGCGCGTAGGTCTGCGCGGCTTTATAAACGAGGCACAGGCTCACATTGACCGCTACATAGAGCAGCAGGGCCGCGACGTAAACAAGATTTACTTCTGGCAGAGTGCTATTATCGTTCTTGAGGCTGCCATTCGCCACGCTCACCGCTATGCCGAGCTGGCAGAGAAAATGGCTGCCGCCGAAACCGACACAGCCCGCAAGGCAAAGCTCGAGAAGATCGCCGCTGTATGCCGCTACGTTCCCGAAAATCCCGCTCGCAGCTTCCATGAGGCTCTGCAGTCCATGCAGTTCTGCAATCTTGCCAAGATGATGGAAAACCCCTCTCAGAACAACTGCCACTGGGGTCGTGGCGACCAGTATCTCTATCAGTTCTTTATCAATGACTACGAAAAGGGCGTAGCCCTTGAGGAAATGGCATCTCAGCTGGCTGACCTTATCTGTCGCTGGAGCACGCAGACCATGGTTTCCAATGCCACACAGAAGGAATCCCATCAGATCAACTTCGGCATCAACAACGTAATGCTCTGCGGTCTCAACAAGTACAACGAGGACAGCTCCAACGAGCTAAGCTACCTTTTCCTCCACCTGGTAGGCAAACTGCAGCTTTCCTCCCCCACCGTGGGTCTGCGCTGGAACAGCAAGCTCCCCGACTGGATCATGCGAAAGGCGATCCGCACCAATATGGAGACCCGCGGCGGTATTCCTCTCTTTGAAAACGATGAGGCAATTATCCCCAGCTACGTCCGCGACGGCATTCCCTTTGACGAAGCAGTTGAATGGGGCGGTTTGGGCTGCGTATATCCCTGCATTCCCACCCGCGCCGAGCATTACGGCGCAGAGGGCGTTGCCGCCATCAACCTTGCTGGTCTCCTGCACATGGCTCTGCACAATGGCGTTGACATCAACGGCAAGCAGACCGGTATCGCCACCGGCGATCCCAGAACATTCACCACCTTTGAAATGCTCTACGAAGCATTCCTCAAGCAGCACAAGTATCTCAGCCACCGCGTAATGTGGCTGGGCGGCATTGCCCGCGATACTCAGGGTCAGTATTACCGCACTCCCCTGCTCTCTGTACTTGGCATAGAGGCCAGCATGGAACTGGGTCAGGATCTTATGATAGCTCACCCCGATTACTCCCTCTACGGCATGTCCGACCGTGCCATCACCGACGTTGCCGACTCTCTCTTCGCAATCAACGAGCTGGTATACGAGAGCGGTCGCTACACCATGGACGAGCTGCTGAACTATCTCGACTCCAACTTCGAGTGTGAAGGCGGTGAGGCATTCCGTCAGATTTGCCTTAACCTGCCCAAGTACGGCAACGGCATTGAGGAGGTCGACGCTTTCGTAAAGCGCATCAGCATTGACTCCGCCGCAATTATCCGCTCCTACGATAACGCACCCTTCCCCCGCTATATGATTTCCCGTGAGGGTCTTTCCTGGCATTACTTCGGCGGCCTCGGCGTAGGTGCTCTGCCCAACGGCAGAAAGGCACTTGAGCCCCTGAACGACGGTTCTCTGTCTCCTATGCGCGGCGCTGACACCAACGGCCCTACCGCGGTTCTCGCCTCCGCCTGCGCGGCAGATTTCAACTCCGTCTGCTACGCCGCCGTTCTCAACCAGAAGTTCTCCGCCTCTATTCTCAACAGCGAAGAAAGCATTGACAAGCTTATCGCCTACACCAACACCTATATGAGCGAGGGTGGTTCCCACATTCAGTACAACATCGTTGACTCCGAGCAGCTCAAGGAGGCCAAGGTCGAACCTGACAAGCACGATGACCTCATCGTACGAATCGGCGGCTTCAGCGCCTATTTCGTGCAGCTCTCCCCCGCAATTCAGGACGACGTTATCTACCGCAGCGAACAGAATTTCTGATAATAAGCCACACAGCCGGGTATCAATGATACCCGGCTGTAATTTTTTGCACATATTATTCCTGCAGCAGCTTCACAAACACTGCATCGTTATTCTTCGCTGCAATGTCAGTCCTCTTTTTGTACCCGTTTTTCAAATAAAACTTTTCCGCACTATCGGTTGTCAGTATACTCTGCAATACACCATTATCCAAAAAGTATTGCTCTGCAAGGGAGATGAGTTGTGTTCCATATCCCATATTTCTGCAATCCTTCCTCACCCAAAACTCCCTGATAAATCCGTAATGCTCCTTGAAAAACCAGCTTTTTGACTCAATTATCTGGCATTGAATAAACCCAACTGCATTTTGATTTTCGTCTACCTTTAAAAAGGCAGCATTATTGCCTCTGTTCATTTCCTCCCACAGGTCCCCCCAGCAGGAAACATTTACCCCCATTTCCGAATAATACGTTTTAAACGCTCTTTGAAAAACAAGGTTGTCGAAATCAATTATAAACAAATCGTGCATATAAAGCCTCCGTTAAATAGAAAAGTGTTCTCCGAAAAGAGAACACTTGGATTTCAGCATACGTAACAGACATTACTTACAGAACTGTCAAAAGATAGCGAATGACTGATATTCTCACTTCGGATACTATGTTTACCATGTCATTCACCTGCCTTTCTTTGTTAAGCTTATTATATCATGACGTTTTTTCATGTCAAGGCAAACGTAAAAAGGACTGCCCAAAGGCAGTCCTTTTTGATTTATCACTTATGCTGTTTTATAAGTCCTAAAGCCTTGGCGATTTCCATAAGGAGCAGAGGAACAAGGCAAAGTCCCACGCCGATAAGATAGAGCTTTCCGGGGAGAATTACGAGGGAGAAAGGTATTCTCAAGGGGCTGAACAGAACCACCGCTACAAGGAGAATAGATGCCAGCGCGGTAAGATTCAGCTTCTTGTTTCCGAAGAGCCCGTACTTGAATATGGACTTCTCAGAACGCATATTGAACACCTGAATTACCTGAGACAGCGCAAGCACCATGAATGCAAGGGTCTGACCGCCTTCATTAGTTCCGGTAAGAGTCTCGCCGAGATAGAAGGCCGTAAGGGCCAGCAGGTCGAACATAAGACCCTGCAGGATTATCTGCACGCCGTATCCATGGGCGAAAAGTCCCTCGTCCTTGGGCTTGGGTTCGCGATCCATAATATCCGTTTCAACAGGCTCCATGCCCAGCGCAATTGCGGGCAGGCTGTCTGTAACGAGGTTTATCCACAGCAGCTGCATAGACATAAGTGGAGATTTGCGCCACAGCAGCATGGCAAGGAATACGCAAACAACTTCGCCTATATTGGTTCCCAGCAGGAAGCCGACAACCTTCTTGATATTGGCATAGATACCGCGACCCTCGCGAACTGCGTCAACTATGGTTGCGAAATTATCGTCGGAGAGTGTCATATCCGCAGCGCCCTTGGCAACGTCCGTGCCGGTAATACCCATAGCGCAGCCGATATCTGCCGCCTTGAGTGCGGGCGCATCGTTTACGCCGTCGCCGGTCATAGAAACTACCTCGCCTCTATGCTGCCACGCTTTTACGATACGTATTTTATTCTCGGGTGAAACGCGGGCGTATACCGCTATTTCAGGCACCTGCTCATAAAGCTCTGCATCATTGAGCTCGTCAAGCTGAGTACCGGTCATGGCGCGGTCGCCCTCCTCCATAATACCAAGCTCCCGGGCAATAGCAGATGCGGTAACTACATGGTCGCCGGTTATCATAACGGGCTTAATACCCGCCTGTCTGCAAACCGCAACGGCAGCCTTTGCTTCGGGTCTAGGCGGGTCGATCATGCCCACAAGACCCATGAGGGAAAGTCCGTTCTCCAGTTCCTCGCTGGTGGGATTATCGGATATTTCCTCTACCACCTTGCAGCCAATAGCAAGCACACGCAGGGCATCGGAGCTCATGGCTTCATTTATTTTGGTAGCGGTTTCAATATCGCCGCTGACGCAGCGGGCTGCCATAACGTCAAAAGCACCCTTGACTATAACCACCTTTTTTCCGTTCATAATATTTACGGAGGTCATCAGCTTTCTGTCGGAGTCAAAAGGCAGCTCGGCAATACGGGGGCTCTGCTTATTAAGTTCTTCCTTGGTCATGCCGTTTTTATAGGCAGCTACGATAATGGAAGTCTCGGTGGGGTCGCCAATATGTTCTTCCTTACCGTCCTCGAACAAAACGGAGCCGTCGCTGCAAAGAACACCGCAGGCAATAAGGCGACGCACCTCATTGGAATTATCGCTGCCTATATCCTCCGTCTCTCTTTCACCGTTGACCCATGCCTTGACAAGAGTCATGCGATTCTGGGTGAGAGTACCGGTCTTATCGGAGCAGATAATAGAAGCGCAGCCCAGCGTTTCAACTGCGGGCAGGCGGCGGATAATGGCGTTCTTCTTCGCCATACGCTGAACGCCTATCGAAAGCACGATGGTAACGATCGCCGGCAGACCCTCAGGTATAGCGGAAACAGCCAGCGATACAGCGGTCATGAATATCTCCATTACGGGAATATCGCTGAGCACGCCCACAACGAAAATAATGGCGCAGGCTGCAAGAGCGATAATGCCGAGATACTTGCCAAGGTCGGCAAGCTTCTTCTGCAGAGGGGTCTGTCCCTCTTCCTCGCTGTCCAGCAGGTTTGCTATTTTGCCCATTTCGGTGTTCATACCGGTTTCGGTCACTATGGCGGTACCGGAGCCATAGGTTATAGAACAACCGGAAAAAAGCATATTGGCACGGTCGCCGAGGGGCGCCTTGCTGTCCACCACAGCTTCTGCGTCCTTCTCCGAGGGAACAGACTCACCGGTGAGCGCGGATTCCTCACTTTTCAAACCGGAGCTGCGGAGAATTCTGGCGTCTGCGGGCACAAAATCTCCCGCCTCCAGCTTTATAATGTCTCCGGGTACAAGTTCAGCCGCGTCAATTACGGACTCACTGCCGCCGCGAATTACGCGCGCCTTGGGTGCCGACATGCTTTTCAGGGCATCAAGAGCTTTTTCAGCCTTACTTTCCTGCATAACGCCCATGATCGCATTTATAACAACTATAACGATAATCAGCAGGGGTTCAAAGAATGCATGGCCTCCACCCTCGGTAATAGCGATAACGAAGGAAACCACTGCAGCCGCGATGAGAATAAGTATCATCACGTCCTTGAACTGGTCGAGGAAACGCTGGAGCATTGTTTTCTTTTTCTTTTCCCGCAGCTTATTGGGACCGAATTCTGTAAGCTTAGCAGTCACCTGCTCCGCAGTAAGACCGCGTTCTTGGTCCGAGCCGAATTCTTCAACAATAAGCTCTTTCGGTTCACTGTGATATATCAATTCCCGTTCATCCTTTCCTAAATATATAATGCTGATATTTTACTATATTTTGCCTCAAAAATACAGTGTTATTTCTTCTCTTTTTTAATACCGAACAGATTTTATAATATATGCGGAATGTAAAAACAATATAAACAAAAAGAGGAACGGTAACTCAAAAACCGTTCCTCTTCGTTTTTTATCCTTTAACCTGAACTCGTGCCGACTTCCATTTTCCGGATATCAGGAAAACTATACAAATGATAGACGCTACAACAGGACCGGCCAGATAAGCAAGTCCCACGCCGTTGAAGCCAAGCATCAGTCCTCTGCTGAAAAACCATGCTGCGCCGAAACGGACAGCAAAGCCGCTCAGTATTCCGCAGCACATGGTTACGGGCGTATATCCCGAGCCGGAAACCACGCCGAACATGCAGAACATAGCGCTCTCCATGATAAAGGAGAAGGCCATGCGCCGTAAGTATCCCGTACCGACTGCTGCAACCGCTGCTTCCGAGGTGAAAATGCGGAATGCCGCGGTGGGCCACACCATGCAGAAAGTGAAAATAACCAAGCTGAGCGCCACGGCAAATGCCATTCCGACCCACATACCCTTTATAACTCGTTTGGGGCGGTTTACCGCCAGATTCTGAGCCGTAACCGTAAGCAGAGCTGCCATCATACCCTGCGCAGGAAGCGTGGCAAGGGTCTGCACTTTTGCCGCGGCACCTGCCGCTGCCGACGCATCCACGCCGTATACATTCACAAGTCCGCTCATGAGCACAAAGGAGGAGCTTGCAAAGGTAAACTGTATAGACTGCGGCAGGCCAACCTTTACGATGAGGGTCAGATATTCTTTATTCATGCGGAAGGAGTTCAGCTTGAAATCGAACAAGTCCGTCTTGCTCTTTATGTAGACACAGATCATTACCAGACTGATAAGCTGACAGATTATAGTGGCCAAAGCAGCGCCGACCACGCCAAGCTTCAAAACGGCTACCAAAACAATATCCAAAACGGCATTCATAGCAACGGCAACCATAACGATGATCATAGGAACTTTAGAATTTCCCATTCCTCGCAGAACCGCAGCCAAGCTGTTATACTCATAAACGAAGATTGTTCCTGCCATACATATCAGCAGATACTGCACCGCCTGCACAAAGGCAACATCGGGTGTGTTGATTGCCGTAAGCAGCGGGCGGACGAAAATCATAACTATCGCAGTAAGCGCCAGGGCTACAATTGCAAAGAATGTAAGCATTGTACCTATAACGGAGGGAATTTCCTTAAGTTTTCTTTGTCCCGCCAGCTGGGCAGAAATAATTGTTTCGCCGTTGGACAGCCCATTCACGATAACCAAAACAACTGTTGTGATCTGGGCGCCCATGCTGACGGCGGACATACCCGACGCGCCGACAAAATGACCAACCGTAACCATATCAACAAGGCCGTAAATAGCCTGAATCAGATTGGCGAGAATAATCGGAGCCGCAAAGCTTATAACTTTTTTGCCGATACCGCCGGATGTAAGATCGTCTTTATGTTCCATTTCGCCGCTTCCCTTGCTTTTAGGTTTATTTTATCACTATCGGGCCGAGCATTCAAGTTTCGATAGTAAACAAAACAAAGGACTGACTCGCTACTGCAAGTCAGTCTAAAAACTTGGAGCGGGCGACGAGGCTCGAACTCGCTACCTCCACCTTGGCAAGGTGGCGCTCTACCGGATGAGCTACGCCCGCAACGAACAAAATGAATTATAGCACAAAAACAGAATTTGTCAAGCCTTTTTCCAAAATAATTTTAAAGAGGGTGAATTTCACCCTCTTTTATTCTTCTGTC
>JAFXFT010000243.1 GCA_017513385.1 Oscillospiraceae bacterium
AAGGCATGGATATTCACCGAGCTACTGCCGCACAGGTATTCGGCGTAGAGCCAGAAGAAGTCACATCCGTTCAGCGCAGCCGCGCCAAGGCGGTAAACTTCGGTATCGTTTACGGTATCTCCGACTTCTCACTGGCTCAAGATATAAAGGTCACCCGCAGCGAAGCAAAGCAGTATATCGAAAGCTATCTTGATACCTTCAGCGGAGTTAAAGCCTATATGAACGACATCGTCGCCCAGGCGAAGAACGATGGTTTTGTTTCCACCATTTTCGGGCGCAGGCGCTACCTGCCCGAGCTCAGCTCCAAAAACTTCAATCTGCGCTCCTTCGCTGAGCGCGTTGCGCTGAACATGCCCATACAGGGCACTGCCGCGGACATTATGAAGCTGGCTATGATAAACGTATCCCGCCGTTTCCGCACGGAAGGCATGAAGGCGCGCCTTATTCTGCAGATACACGACGAACTTATCGCCCAATGTCCCGAGAATGAAGCAGAAAAGGCAAAGGCGATACTCACAGAAGAAATGGAAAATGTAGTACAGCTTTCCGTTCGGCGCCTTGCAGAAGCAAAGGTGGGCAGAAGCTGGTATGAGGCTAAGTAATGGAACTTGTAAAATTGACCGAAGCTCATATTCCACAGATGGTTGAGCTTGAAAAAATATGCTTCTCCATGCCGTGGACAGCGGACATGATAAGAAGCGAGCTTAATAATCCCAGCTGCCTGTATCTCGCAGCAGTTGACGGCGACACCCTTGTGGGGTATATTGGTGTGCAGACGGTTTTGGACGAGGGCTATATTAATAATGTGGCAGTTCGTCCGGAATATCGCCGACGCGGTATAGCCGCAGCGCTTATTTCGCTTTTGACAGAGCAGGCACAGGCAATCGGGCTGGCTTTTATGACCCTTGAGGTACGTGAAAGCAATGCTCCCGCCATCGCACTTTACGAAAAGTTGGGCTTCACCACGGTAGGCAGGCGTAAAAACTATTACGAAAAGCCCCGCGAGGACGCCATTCTTATGACGATTTTCTTCACAAAGGAATGATTTGCAAATGATAATTATGTCCGTGGAATCTTCCTGCGACGAAACCGCCGTAGCCATCACCCGTGATGGCCGCGAGGTACTCGCAGACGAGATATTTTCCCAAATCGACATACACACTATATACGGCGGCGTAGTACCCGAGCTTGCTTCCCGCTGCCACATCGAGGTAATCTCCAAGTTGGCGGACAGCGCCATTGCCAAGGCGGGCATCAGCCGCTCCGACATAGACGCAGTAGCCGTAACCTGCGCTCCCGGTCTTATAGGTGCGGTACTCGTCGGTGTCAATTTCGCAAAGTCCGTTGCTTTGGCACTGGGCGTACCTCTTATTCCCGTTCACCACATCCGCGGTCACATTGCCGCCAACTATATCGCCCACCCCGAGCTTGAGCCTCCTTTTATCGCACTGGTTGTTTCCGGTGGAAACACGCTCATTGCACACGTAAAGGATTACACCGATCTCGAGATTCTTGGCTCTACCCGTGACGATGCAGCCGGAGAATGCTTTGACAAAACCGCCCGCGTTCTCGGACTCGGGTATCCCGGCGGTGCAAAGATAGATGCACTGGCTAAGGACGGCAGTGATAAGGCATACCATCTGCCTGTATCCAAGCTGGACGACAACCCTTACGACATGTCCTTCTCCGGTCTCAAGACCGCAGTCATCAATCTTGCCCACAACAGTGAACAGAAGGGCGAGGATTTGGACAAGCCCGGTCTTGCCGCTTCCCTCTGCAAGGCCATCAGTGACTCACTCGTTCCCCGAGCCATAGCCGCAGCAAAAGCCTGCGGCTGCACCAAGCTTGCCGCTGCAGGCGGTGTTGCTGCAAACTCCGTTATCCGCCGTGATCTTGAGCATGCCGCAGCCAAGGCAGGACTTGAGCTTTATCTCGCTCCCCTCTCTCTTTGCGGCGACAATGGAGCCATGATTGGCTGTCAGGGCTATTATGAGTATCTCTCCGGAGCCCGTGCCGGCAGTGACCTGAACGCATGGGCAACAATGCCTGCCGACGGTTCAATTGATTTTTGCGGCTAAGATTTTCGCGCAACTCCAAGTTTATGTTATTATGTATACCTGTGCACATAGCGACTTTTTCATTTTCGCTTGTGTATTTTAGTTGATAATTCGATATTTTTCCCGAAAATCCCTTGTAACAGCAAGGGATTTTCGTTTTGTGGAAAACTCTGTGGATAATGTGCAAAACTATTTGTATAACCTCTTTATTTTTAATTTATGTAAACCATTTTATTTCGACTTTTTTGCCATTTTTTCTCTTCCGTTTTTTACCTAATCCGCTTTTTTCGCGGTTTTTTTCGACTGTCATTTTTCGGAAATCAAGGCAGTTTTTATGGAAGTTTCTTCCATTTTGAGGAACATTCTCCCTTATTGTAACTTCCCTATACTATTTGTAATCATTTGTTGCCAGGCGTTTTTATAATTGACAAAACCAAGCTCGTACTATATAATATTTTTCGTCCTTGTTACAAATGGGCTGGTGTAGCACAGTCGGTAGTGCAGCTGATTCGTAATCAGCAGGTCGCGTGTTCGAGTCACGTCACCAGCTCCAAGACCACATCTATACGGTGTGGTCTTTTTGTTTATACATACATCGGAAAATGCTCGTTTTCCGATGTTTTTTCAATTTGCACCTTTCTCCTTCCCTATATCCTCTCTGACCCACATGTGAAATTGCACCAAACTCCTCTTTCTTATCCTTTCAGCAACACTGCTTCTTTCCCCTTGGGTTTTAATCAAAAAAAAATGTGAACAGTCTATTATCTTTTTGCCCCGTCAAAGGAGCGGCTCACGTTCTCAAGCATGATGGACACGGCGCAGCCCCCTTTCAAACGCTGCCTTCAGCAGGCGTTCAATCACCAGGC
>JAFXFT010000244.1 GCA_017513385.1 Oscillospiraceae bacterium
AACCTTCCCCTTGAGGGGAAGGGGGACCGCGTAAGCGGTGGATGAGGTGTATGCAGAGCACCGGTTTTATTGCAAATCGCAATCACTGCTGCCTTTTCCGCCTTTCGGCGGCCACCTCATCAGTCGGCTTCGCCGCCAGCTTCCCCTCAAGGGGAAGCCTGACCCAATACAACACCAATAAACAAACAGGGAGCCACCCTTTCGGTGACTCCCTGTAGTCATATTCAAATCAGCTTCTTGCAAGACCGTCCACATGGAGAACCATGCCGGTGATATAGCTTGCCTCGTCGGATGCGAGGAAGAGGAAGGCGTTGGCAATGTCCTGAGGCTGACCGAGACGGCGCAGAGGAACCTGCGCGATCATGGGCTCGATCACGTCCTTGGGAACGGCCTTCATCATATCGGTCTCGATGATGCCGGGTGCTACGGCATTTACGCGGATACCCTTGGGACCGTACTCGCGGGCAAGGGAAAGGGTGATGCCATTAACGGCGAACTTGGAGGTGGGGTAGGCCATGCCTGCGGGCTGGCCGTACTTACTTACCATGGAGGAGGTGGAGAGGATAACACCGCTGCCGCGCTCTGCCATGTGGTCGATGATGGCGCGGGTCGCGTTGAATACGCCCTTCACGTTCAGCTCCATGACCTTGTCGAAGGTCTCCTCGGTGTAATTGGCAAAGGGAGTGCTTTCGGAAACACCTGCGTTGTTGACCAGAATGTCAACGTGGCCGAACTGCTCGATGACCTTGCCGAAGGCCTCGCGCACGCTTTCGAGGCTGGAAAGGTTGGGGCAGATGCCGCTGACGGGCGCGTCGGGATTTTTCTCCTTGATCTGGGCAACGGCCTTGTCAGCGGAGGACTGGCTGCTGGCGCAGAGGATAACGGTTGCACCCTCGCGCAGGAAGGTTTCTACGGTGGCGAAGCCGATACCGCGGCTGCCGCCGGTAACGATGGCTACTTTATCTTTGAGTCTCATGGAAATACCTCCCGTGAAATTAGTCTTATACGTTATTGTATCCCAGATTAACGTATTTAGTCAAGCTATATGACCATCGCCCCGAGCTTTGAAAGTTCGGGGCGATGACATGGCTCAAATCACAAACAAATACATTTATAAGGAAGTGGAGAAGGAGAAATCAGTCTTCGGTGAATTCATAGTTGACCCAGAGACCGTTGCGCTCGGCGCGGATAAGGATAACGCCGTCCTCTTCGCTGACCAGCTCTATTTCAGCGCCGGCCTCAAGGCTCTTTACATATGCCATGGGATCATCGGTGGTAACGGTAGTGATCTCACAGCTGGTGGGAGATTTACCGCCGCAGGTGGGCTGCTTCTTCTCGATAGCCAGTTCGTAAACTGCCATATCGCTTACCTCCTTTTGTGAAGGGATTTATCTTACTTGAAGTATCTCTCGAGGAGACCCTGCAGTGCTTTGCCGTGGCGGGCCTCGTCGCGTGCCATTTCGTGAACGGTGTCGTGGATAGCATCGAGGTTGTTCTTCTTTGCGCAGGTAGCCAGTTCTACCTTGCCTGCGGTTGCGCCGAACTCGCAGTCAACGCGCCATGCCAGGTTGTCCTTGGTGGTAGCCTTCATGTTGGCTTCCAGATCCTCGCCCAGGAGCTCTGCGAACTTGGCTGCGTGCTCTGCCTCTTCCCAAGCTGCCTTTTCCCAGTACAGGCCGATCTCGGGATAGCCCTCGTGGTGAGCGATACGTGCCATGCACAGGTACATACCAACCTCGGAGCACTCGCCGGTGAAGTTAGCCATCAGCTGATCGAAGATGTACTTCTTGTCTTCTTCGGAGATGTCGGGGTTATTCTTAACGGTCTTTGCGTAGATGCCGTACTCGTGCTCGGCAGCCAGCTTCATCTCGCCAACGACCTCGTTGAACTTCTCAGCGGGAACCTTACATACGGGGCACTTCTCGGGTGCGCTGTCGCCTTCGTGAACATAACCGCAAACGCTGCAAACGAACTTCTTCATAATAATTTCCTCCTGATATGTTGAATTAAAATTTATTTTTTTATTTTAAGCAGTTGCCTGCCTGTTTACTTTTCTGTGCAATTTCTGCATATGCCGCGATAAATTATCTCGCAGCTTTCAACTCTGCCGCAATCCTCCGCGGCCTTGGGTATGGGGATCATGTCCCTGTCCTCGATGTCCAGCACCGAGCTGCACTGCCTGCAGACGAAGTGGGAATGCGGGGCGGTGTCGGCATCGAACCGTTCCTGCCCGTCGACCACGCCTACGGTGATCACCTTACCCTCCGCCTTGAACATTGCAAGGTTTCTGTACACAGTGCCGAGGCTTATATCGGGGTATTCTTTCTTCACCTGTTCGTATATCCACTCCGCTGTGGGGTGGCTTTTCGTGGAGGAAAGAACCTCGTATACTGCCGTGCGCTTCTTGCTGTACCGTACCGCGCGTTCCATCGCCTCATCTCCTTTCGGGGTTGGGGTGTGATTAACAGTAATAATTCTTGTTTGCATTATAGGGTATAAAACGCAGTATGTCAATAGGTTTTTGAAAAATATTTGAGATTTTTTGTATTTGCGGCTGAGGCACGCCTCAGCCCTACGATGTTGATTTTATCACATTCGTTGAACGTAGGGCGTGGGCGTGGCCCCCGCCGCAAGGGACACAATAAAATTAACGCTTGTAGGGCGGGATGCCCTCATCCCGCCGCAGACCACCGCCGCAATAGCAAAAATGCGCAAAACGTAAAACACATTCGTAGGGAATGGGCCTGCCCATTCCGCCAAGTACGTCCACTTCCGGCGGTAAACCAACAAACGGAACGGTCAAGACCGTTCCCTACGAACTATAAATTACCGCTGCATAAACGATACGCACCCAAATAATTCTCAATTTCGCGGGCTGATCCTTTGTACCCAAACAAAAATTACAACAGACTGTTGCGAAATTGGCAGGAAAGTATTATAATATCTATAATTGGCGTGATATGCCCGAAAAAAGGCGGTGAAGAAGATAAAGATACTGGCTGTTTCCGATTTCGAAAGCAAGTTCATATGGGATCATTTCGACCCGACCATATTTAAAGGTATGGATCTTATTATTTCATGTGGTGATCTGAAGGCCTCGTATCTCAGCTATCTTGTCACCATGATCCCCGCGCCCCTGTTCTATGTCCACGGCAACCATGACGCGTCTTATCTCCACCGTCCTCCCGAGGGCTGCATGGATATCGACGGCAAGGTCATCGAGTATAAGGGACTGCGTATCGCAGGTCTGGGCGGCTGCAAGGGTCAGATGGGCGCTTATCAGTACAGCGACCTGCAGATGTGGAAGCGAGCCAAGAAGCTGGAAAGCGGCATAAAGAAGCATAAGGGTATCGATATTTTCGTTACCCACGCTGCACCCCTTGACCGCTGCGACGGCGACGATGACTTCCACCGCGGTTTTGAGGCATTCTGCCATATCAACGATACCTATGAGCCCCGCTACCACTTCTTCGGACACTGCCACCTGAGCGGCTCGCCCGTCAACAGCAAGGCAGTCACCGTAATGGGCGGCACCACTATGGTAAATGCCTCGGGCTACCGTATCATCGAGCTTAACCCCGACGAGGAATAATGATATAAACGGCACCAGCCTTTATATATAATTACATACGTATTTTTTATATTTTTCTAAGGAGGAAAATATCATGGCAAACAGTATCTACAGATACTCCCAGCTTAACCCCATCATCTTTGGACCCGGCTCCATCGCATGCGTAGGCGAAGAGCTGACCAAGCTCGGCTGCAAGAAGCTCATGCTCGTCTGCGGCCCCAACGTTACCAAGTCCGGCGCTCTCGTTAAGTGCGAAGAGAGCCTGAAGGCTGCCGGCATCGGCTATGCCTACTGGAACGAAGTAGCTCCCGATGCTCCCTCCACCCTCATCAACAAGGCTGCTAAGTACGCCATCGAGCAGGAGTGCGACTCTGTTCTCGCTGTTGGCGGCGGCTCCTGCATGGACCTTGCCAAGGGCATCGCTATCCTGCTGGACAAGAAGGAGACCGAGATCGAGAAGTACATGCCCGGTCCTCCCATGACCATTCAGCCCAACATTCCCATCATCCTTGCTCCCACCACCTCCGGTTCCGGTTCTGAGGGTACTCAGGTTTCCGTTATCACCCACGACGCTCTGGGCCAGAAGCGCGCTATCTTCACCCACGCTACTCTGGGTATCATCGACCCCGTTCTCACCCTCACCTGTCCTCCCTCCGTTACCGCTCAGGCCGGTTTCGACGTTCTCGCTCACTGCGTAGAGTCCATCACCAGCCGCGACCGTAACCCCCACTCCGAGGTTCTCGCTCTCAGCGCACTGCGCCGCGTTCGTGACAATCTCGTAGAGTGCTACAAGAACGGCACCAATCTGGAAGCTCGTACCGAGATGGCTCTCGCTTCCAACTGGGCAGGCCTTGCATTCGTTGACACCGACGTACATCTGGGCCACATTACCTGCGACGCTCTCTCCGCCACCTGCCATACTCCTCACGGCATCGAGTGCGCATGGACCACTCCCGTTCTCCTGAAGCTCATGGCTGACTACGTTCCCGAAGAGATCAAGAAGATCGCTGAGGCAATGAGAGTTGAGCTGACCGGCACCGAGACCAACCTCGAGGTTGCTGAGAAGATCGGCGACGTTATCCACGCTATGATGAGAGAATGCGAAGTTAAGAGCCTTGCCGGCTATGGCAAGACCCGCGAGGACGCAGTTGCAGGCGCCAACGTTATCGTTGAAGGTCCCCACCTGTGGAGCAAGTGCCCTGTTTACGTTGACAAGCCTCTCACCATGGAAGATGCAGAGAAGCTTCTCGGCGACATCTACGACAGCTATCAGTAATCCAATGCATTCAAAGGTGCAGGGACACTTCCGTCCCTGCACCTTTCAAAACATATTCATCTAAAGTGAGGTCAGGCAGAAATGAAAGTATTGCTCATTAACGGCAGTCCCCATGAAAAGGGCTGTACCTATACCGCTCTTGAGGAGGTCGCCTCCGCCCTGCAGGCAAACGGCGTTGAGACTGAGATATTCTGGATCGGCAATAAGCCCATCGGCGGCTGCATCGGCTGCGGCGCCTGCTTCCGCGAGAAGAAGGGCTGCGTTTTCGGCGCCGAGGACGGCGTAAACGAATGCACCGCAAAGATAAAGGAAGCCGACGGCGTTGTTGTGGGCTCTCCCGTCCATTTCGCCTCCGCAGGCGGCAATATCTGCGCATTCCTCGACAGAGTGTTCTACTCCAAGTCCGACTTTGCGGGCAAGCTCGGCGCATCTGTGGTCAGCTGCCGCCGCGGCGGAAACAGCGCTGCCTTCGACCGTCTCAATAAATATTTCACCATTTCCGCCATGCCCGTGGTCAGCTCCAACTACTGGAACGGCGTCCACGGCAACTCCCCTGCGGAAGTGAAGCAGGATCTCGAGGGCATGCAGATAATGCGCAATCTGGGCAACCAGATGGCATGGCTGCTCAAGTGCATTGAAGCCGGCAAGGAGAAGGGTATAGAGCGCCCCGGCATCGTATTCAAGGACAGAACGAATTTCATCAGATAAACCCCGTTTTTACCCATAAAGTTAATACTTTTTGACTTTTTGGGATTGTAAAAAGAGAAAACTTGGCGTACAATGGTTTTGGCGACCATAGCGCGCCTTAATATAGCTATGCCCTGACGAAGTCAGGGACGCACGCGTAAACATTTTTATTTTCCATATATAAATATCTGGAGGTAGTAACGTGAAAATTAAAGCAGCAATCACCCGCGAGGCGGGCGAAATCAAGATCGAAACTCTTGAGCTCTCTGCTCCCAAGGCAGGCGAAGTTCTGGTTAAGGTAGTAGCATGCGGCGTTTGCCACACCGATGCTTCCTCTATCAAGCAGTTCATTCCCGCAAGACTTCCCATGGTTATGGGCCATGAGGGTGTAGGTATCGTTGAGCAGCTGGGCGAAGGCGTTAACGGCCTCGCAGTTGGCGATCACGTAGTTCTCAGCTTCCCCTCCTGCGGCGTTTGCCCTGCCTGCGCAGACGGCAAGCCCTATGCCTGCAAGGACATGAAGCAGCTCTTCTTCGGCGGCGACTACACCGACGGCACCACCAGACTCGTTGACGAGAACGGCGAGGCAGTTTCCTCCCTCTTCGGTCAGAGCTCCTTCGCAGACCACTGCATCGTTGAAGCAAGACACGCTGTCAAGGTAGACCCCGAAGTCGACCTGAAGGCTCTCTGCTCCCTCGGCTGCGGCGTACAGACCGGCGCAGGCGCAGTTCTCTGCCGCATGAAGCCCGAACCCGGCTCCACCATCGCTATCTTCGGCGCAGGCGCAGTTGGCTTGTCCGCTGTTATGGCTGCCAAGATCGCAGGCTGCAGCAAGATCATCGTTGTTGACCTGGTAGACGCTCGTCTCGAGCTGGCCAAGGAAATGGGCGCAACCCATATCCTCAACGGCAAGGCTTGTGACGTTCCCGCAACCATCATGGAGATCACCGGCGGTCTCGGCGTAAACTACGGCCTCGAGGCAGTTGGCGTTCCCGTACTGGTCCAGCAGATGCTGGAGGTTCTCGGCGGCGAAGGTCTCGGCGTACTGGTCGGCGTAACCGGCGACGCTCAGATCCCCGTTCATGCCAACAATCTCATGGACAAGAACGCAACCTTCACCGGCGCAATCGAAGGCGGCGCAAATCCCAAGACCTTCATTCCCAAGCTGGTTCAGTTCTACAAGGAAGGCCGCCTGCCCATCGACCTGATGAGCAAGTACTATCCTTTCGAGGACATCGAAAAGGCATTCGAGGACTCCCACACCGGCGAAGTCATCAAGCCCATCCTCGTATTCTAAGATTGATTTGAACTGTAAAATCCCTCTTTCGGCAGCGAAAGAGGGATTTTTGCGTTGTTCGTTATTCTACCGCCACAAAAAGACAAAACGTAAAAGCTCAAATATATTCGTAGGGAATGGGCCTGCCCATTCCATCGGTAACGATGCCGCCGGCAATAAAAGACAAACGGCTGAGGCACGCCTCAGCCCTACGTTCACGAACTAACTCCGATCAACATCGTAGGGCAGGGGCGTGCCCCTGCCGTATGGTACGCAGTAAAATCAACGGCTGTAGGGAGCGCCGCCCTCGGCGCTCCGCCTTTGGGTAGATTATTGCCGGTGAACGATAATGTGTAAAATGTAAAATCCTTGAACAATGCTCCCGCAGATGCTACAATAGGCGGCGGAGGCGACTCAATTGGAAAAAACTGATCGATACACCTCGGCGCTGAAAGCCGCCTTTCCCCATACGATACCCATCATGGCGGGCTTTCTGTTCCTTGGCATTACATACGGCATATTCATGAATGTGTCGGGCTTCAGCTTCATCTATCCCATGCTGACCAGCATAGTCATCTTCGCGGGCTCAATGGAGTTCGTCACGGTCAACCTCCTGCTGGGCGCGTTCAACCCCCTGCAGGCGCTGCTGATGACCCTCATGGTAAACGCGCGCCATCTGTTCTACGGGCTGGCGCTGCTGGAAAAGTACCGCATACCCGGGCTGAAGCGCCTTTATCTTATCTTCGGCATGTGCGACGAGAGCTTCTCCATAAACTGCTCCGCCGAGCCGCCGGAGGGCGTGGACCGCAGCCTGTTCATGTTCTTCGTCACCCTGCTCAACCAGTGCTATTGGGTGGCGGGCTGCACGCTGGGCGGCATCTTCGGCTCACTGCTGACCTTCAATACCGAGGGTCTCGACTTCGCCATGACCGCCATGTTCGTGGTGATTTTTCTTGAAAACTGGCTCAAGGAGAAAAATCACATCTCCTCGCTGGTGGGACTGGGCGTGACCCTGCTCAGCCTTGTGATTTTCGGC
>JAFXFT010000245.1 GCA_017513385.1 Oscillospiraceae bacterium
TCATCGACTCCCTCATGGCAGGCGCTATGGTCGGCGAAGGCACCGACTACGCTGACCTGACCTACACCGTCGGCCTCAACAGCGAGGAATACGGCGTTGGCTTCCGCAAGGGTTCCGATCTGGCAGCCGAGCTCAACAAGTTCTTCGCCGCCGCTTATGCTGACGGCAGCATGCAGGCTTGCGCCGAGACCTATGGCGTTCAGGCAGCTCTCATCGCACAGTAATTTAATTTCAGAAAACCTCAAAGGAGAGGGCCAAATGCCCTCTCCTTTTCACTCTCTTAAAACCTCGCAAGGAGGAACGACATGTTAGCAACCGTACTCGGTGCTCTCAGCACCGGCTTTGTACAGACCCTCAAGCTTTTCGCCATAACCCTTATCGGCGCGCTGCCCCTGGGTCTTATAATCTCCTTCGGCTCTATGAGCCGCTGGGCTCCCTTCGCCCGCCTCGGCAATCGCCTTGAGGCTTCGGGCGGTGAGACCAAATTCACCCGCTTCTGCGAGTGGTTAAAGCCTATCTCTATTTTAATCAAGGTAATTGTCTGGATCGTCCGCGGCACGTCGCTGATGCTCCAGCTCATTATAATTTTCTACATACCCGGTCAGCTTCTTGATGGCGGCAGCCCCTGGCCCGCCGGCGACAGCGGACGATTCATCGCGGCTGCGGTGGCGTTTATCTTCAACTACGCCTGCTATTTCTCCGAAATATTCCGCGGCGGCATACAGGGCGTTCCTGTGGGTCAGCAGGAAGCAGGTCAGGTGCTTGGCATGACCAAACATCAGATATTCTTCAAGGTCACTCTGCTGCAGATGATAAAGCGCATCGTGCCCCCCATGTCCAACGAAATAATCACCCTTGTAAAGGACACCTCCATTGCCCGCATCATTTCCTTCCAGGAAATTATCTGGGCGGGCTACTCCTTCCTCAAGGGCTCTCACGGCTACTCCGGTCTTATCTGGCCTCTGTTCTTCACCGGCGTATACTACCTTGTGTTCAACGGTCTGCTTACCCTGCTCTTCGGCTGGGTTGAGCGCCGCCTGAGCTACTTCCGCTGAAAGGAGTGCGACTATGCCTGTTCTCGAAGTCAATGCCCTCCAAAAGTCATTCGGAGAGGTAGAAGTTCTCAAAAATATAGATTTCACCCTCGAAAAGGGCGAAGTTATAGCCATAATCGGCTCCTCCGGCAGCGGCAAGACTACCCTGCTGCGCTGCCTCAACTTCCTCGAAAAGCCTAACGGCGGCACGATTTCCGTAAACGGAAATGTAATTTTCGACGGCAATGATCCCTCCACCCACAGCGAGGCTGAAATTCGCCGCAAGCGCCTCCACTTCGGACTTGTTTTCCAGTCCTTTAACCTGTTTCCCCAGTACACCGCCCTGCAGAACGTAAAGCTGGCGCGTGAGCTGCTGGCGCAGGAGCAGCCCGACTGGAAGCAGAACCGCAAGGCCATACTTGCCGAAATAGATGCCGAGGCGCGGCATCTGCTGGATCAGATGGGTCTTTCCGCAAAGGCGGACAACTATCCTCACCAGCTTTCCGGCGGTCAGCAGCAGCGAGTTGCCATAGCCCGCGCGCTGGCCCTCTCCCCCGATATTCTCTGCTTCGACGAGCCCACCTCCGCACTTGACCCCGAGCTCACCGGTGAGGTTCTGCGCGTTATCAAGGGTCTCGCCGACAAGGACACCACCATGATAATCGTCACCCACGAAATGCAGTTCGCCCGCGAGGTCGCGGACAAGGTTCTGTTCATGGACGCAGGCGTTATCGTGGAGGCCGGCCCTCCCGAGGAGGTATTCGGCAATCCCAAGCACGAACGCACCAAGCACTTTCTCGAAAGATATTCCGGTTAAATACGAAAAACGAGCGACCAAACGGTCGCTCGTTTTACATTATATATATAATATGTATATTATGCTCTGTTCTGGGCATCGACGAGGCCGGTGACGCCGTAGGTGGCGCGGAGCTTGGGCTTCTCGATCTTGCCGGTTGCGTTGCGGGGAACGGGAGCGAAGATCAGCTTGCGAGGACGCTTATAACGGGCAAGCTTGAGGCAGAAGGTATTGATCTCCTCCTCGCTGCACTCCATACCGTCCTCCACCTGAATGATGGCGGCGGCGATTTCGCCCTGTCTGGGGTCGGGCAGGCCGATAACGGCAACGTCCTTGATCTTGGGGTAGGAGTTGAGGAAGTCCTCGATCTGCACGGGGTAGATATTCTCACCGCCGGAGATGATAACGTCCTTCTTACGGTCGACCAGCCAAATGAAGCCGTCCTCGTCCTGACGGGCCATGTCGCCGGTGAAGAGCCAGTCGTCGCGGAGAACCTCGGAGGTAGCCTTGGGGTCATTGTAATAGCAGGTCATAACGCCGGGACCCTTTACGCAGAGCTCACCAACTTCGCCCTGTGCGACTGTCTCGGCATTTTCGTTGACGATCTTGACCTCCCAGCCGTAACCGGGAACACCGATAGCGCCGACCTTATTCACGTTCTCCATTCCAAGGTGTACGCAGCCGGGGCCAATGGACTCGGAAAGTCCGTAGTTGGTATCGTATTTATGGTCGGGGAAGTATTCCAGCCAGCGGCGGATAAGACTCTGGGGAACGGGCTGAGCGCCGATATGCATAAGACGCCACTGGTCAAGCTTATAATTTTCGAGCTTAAGATCACCTCTGTCCAGCGCACTGAGAATATCCTGTGCCCAGGGTACCAGCAGCCAAACGATGGTGCACTGCTCGCGGGAGGCAGCGTCCAGTATTGCCTCGGGAGAGGTACCCTTCAACAGGACGGCCTTGCCGCCAACAAGGAAGGAGCCCATCCAGTGCATCTTCGCACCGGTGTGGTACAGAGGAGGAATGCAGAGGAATACGTCGTCCTTGGTCTGCTGATGATGGTTCTGCTCTACTCGGGCAGCGTGCATCAAAGACTCATGGTTATGCAGAATCGCCTTGGGGAAGCCGGTGGTACCGGAGGAATAGTAAATGACCGCATCGTCCTTGTCGGAAATAGCAGGCGAGGTGAAGCTGGAGGAGAAGTTGGCGGTGAGGTCATTATAGCTCTCGGCGAAGGTGGGGCAGTTATCGCCCACGAAGAAGAGCAGGCGGTTGCGGCTGATAACGTCGGCAACAGCCTCAACTCGGCCGATGAATTCGGGGCCGAACAGCAGTACATCTGCCTCGGAAAGGTTGAGGCAGTACTCTATCTCGGAGGAGTCGTAACGGAAGTTCAGCGGAACGGCGATGGCGCCGGTCTTGAGAATGCCGAAGTATATGGGCAGCCACTCAAGGCAGTTCATCAGCAGGATAGCGACCTTGTCGCCCTTGCCGATGCCGCGGCTTGCCAGCAGGTTAGCGAAACGGTTGGATTTCTCATTGAAGATATTCCATGTGATCTCGCGGCGATAATAAGGTGCCTCGGTGGGCTGCATCAGGTCATATTCGCGCCAAGTTCTGCGCTGGGAGTCCTTCTGCTCGGGATTTATTTCAACAAGGCAAACATCGTTGCCGTAGAGTCTGCAATTTTGCTCAAGAATATCGGTAATAGGCATTATATCGGTTCCTTTACTATGTACTTTACACTTTTGAACGCTAAAGTGCGCTATGATGAGTATACAGGCTTGCA
>JAFXFT010000246.1 GCA_017513385.1 Oscillospiraceae bacterium
ACTACCGCCAGCTTTGTCTCCGGCTTCAAAGCACCCTCAAAGGCGCACACCGCAGCGTCTTCGTCGAACAGCGGCGATGCTGCCACACATATCTGCGCGCCTATTGCGTTCAGGGGACGCAGCACCGAGTTATGCTCATATCCCGATATAACAACCCTGTCGCCCTTCCCCGCCAGACTTTTAATGGCGATATTAAGGGCATGGGTGGCGTTCATAGTGAACACCACCTGCTCAGGTTGGGGTACATTGAACAGCTTGGCTGCAACTGTACGACATTCATACGCCTTTTCCGCTGCTGCCATAGCAGCCCGATGACCGCCTCTGCCTGGACTGGCAAGACTGTTTACGGCGTTATACATTGCCATGCTCACTGAGCGGGGTTTAATAAGCGTTGTGGCGGCGTTATCGAAATATATCACCCGCTCACCTCTTCGCTTCCGCCCGGGCGCAGCAAATACACTTTGCCATGGTTCATTCCCGCATCCTTCAGCAGCTTCAGCGCTGCGGTAAGATTACGCTGGCGAAGCTTCACCCCGTAGGCACAGCCTTCTCCCGCTATATCCGCCGGTGGACGCATGACTATGGCGGTAATGCCTGCCCGCTCCAGCACCTTCGCTGTGCGTTGTGCATATGTCAGCGAGCGGCAAATGATAATATAATGCACCACGCATATTTCTCCTTTCAAGGAAAATACCGGGACGCCGTCAAACGTCCCGGTATATAATATGCTTTATGCACTTTTCAGGTTACTTTACAAGAGCAATATCCAGTATCTTGTCGATATGGTCAGTGGGGATAAACTCCAGCGCGGAGCGCACATCCTGATCGATGTCCTCAAGGTCTCGCTCGTTGTCGGCAGGGATAATTACGGTCTTTACACCGGAGCGGAGAGCCGCCATAGTCTTTTCCTTGAGACCGCCAATGGGCAGAACTCTGCCGCGGAGGGTTATCTCGCCGGTCATGGCAAGATCTCTGCGCACGGGAGTTTCGGTAAGGGCAGAAATCATGGCAAGAGTTACAGTGATACCGGCAGAAGGACCGTCCTTGGGAACTGCGCCCTCAGGGAAATGGATATGTATGTCCTTGGTCTTGTAGAACTCGGGATCAATACCCAGCTGCTCTGCACGGCTGCGGATATAAGTGTAACCTGCTCTTGCAGATTCTTTCATAACGTCGCCCAGATTGCCGGTAAGTTCCAGCTTGCCGCTGCCGGGCATTACGTTTACTTCAACGTCAAGGATCTCACCGCCTACGCTGGTCCATGCAAGACCGCGAACAAGTCCGGGTTCGTTGTCCTTGCGGAGAGTATCGGGCTTATAGCGGCGGGTACCGAGGTATTCCTCAAGGTTCTTGGAAGAAACAGTCATGCTCTTCTTTTCGCCCTCGGCAAGAATAACGGCTGCCTTGCGGCAAATCTTTGCCAGACGGCGCTCAAGGATACGTACACCGGATTCCTTGGTATAGCCGGAAATAACCTCGCGCAGGACATCGTCGCTTATCTTCAGCTGACGTGCCTTGAGGCCATGCTTGGTGCGCTGCTTGGGCAGCAGATGGTCGCGGGCAATATGCAGCTTCTCCTCATCGGTGTAGCTGGTCAGCTCGATTACCTCCATACGGTCCAGCAGAGGACGGGGTATGGTATCGGTAGTGTTTGCAGTAGTGATGAACAGAACGTCGGACAAGTCGAAGGGCACTTCAAGATAGTGGTCGCGGAAGGTGGAATTCTGCTCCGCATCCAGCGCCTCCAGCAGAGCTGCGGAGGGGTCACCTCTGTAGTCGCTGCCAAGCTTATCTATCTCGTCCAGCAGGATAAGAGGATTCTTGCTGCCGGCCTGACTTACTGCGTTGATAATACGTCCGGGCATTGCGCCGACGTAGGTCTTTCTGTGACCGCGAATCTCGGATTCATCATGCACGCCGCCCAGTGCTACGCGGGAGAGCTTGCGGTTAAGTGCTCTTGCGATGCTCATGCCGATGGAGGTCTTACCGGTTCCGGGAGGACCTACAAGGCAGAGGATATCGCCCTTAGCCTTGGGAGCGATCTGCTTTACTGCAACGAACTCGATAATGCGTTCCTTTACCTTTTCGAGACCGTAATGGTCTGCGTCCAGAACTTTTCTGGTCTCCTCAATATCTACGCGCTCCTCGGTCTTTACGTTCCAGGGCAGCTCAAGGCAGGTATCGAGGTAGGTACGGGTAACGGCGGAGTCGGCAGAGTTCATTCCCTGCTTCATCAGGCGCTTGAGTTCCTTTTCAAACTTCTCGATTACTTCCTCGGGAGCGCCGCATTTGGCTATCTTCTCGCGATACTCATCTATCTCGGAATTGAAATCACCGTCGTCCTCACCCAGCTCATACTGAATGGTGCGGATCTGCTCACGCAGGAAGTGCTCTCGGTGACCGCGCATAATGCGTCCGTGAGTCTTTTCGCGGATTTCGGTTTCCACAATGAGAATATCGATCTCATTTTCAAGAATACCATTGAGCTTTTCAAGGCGCTTTACAACCCAGGGCTCTTCGAGAATGCGCTGCTTGTCGCTGTGCTTCAGGAAAAGATTCTGGGCAAGGTAGTCGGCTACGTAGCCGGGGCTTACCTGACCGCTGATATTGGCAATAAGGTCGCCATTGGTGGGAGGCGCAAGCTCAATATATTTATTTACCAGACCGCGGGTATGGCGGATAAGAGCCTCAACCTTTTCGCTGCTGGTGGTGGGTTCAAGTTCGGGGATCTCGCAGACATCTGCTACGAAATAGGGGAATGTCTGCACTGCGGTCTCAATGCGGGCGCGGCAAAGACCCTCTACGAGGACGCGCATACCGCCGCCGGGCAGCTTGAGCACCTGGCGCACGTTGCATATGGTACCGACAACATAGAGTTCCTCCGGCTCGGGATCTTCCACGTTTATGTCGATCTGTGCCAGCAGGAATACGCGTCTGTCCGCGCCCATAGCAGCCTCAAGGGCAGCCACGGATTTGGGGCGCTCTATGTCAAAATTCAGAATGGTGTTGGGGAAGGCTGAGATACCTCTGAGAGCTATCATAGGCAGCCTTGCGATTGCAGAGCAGTTCTCGCTCATACCTATCCCTCCTAAATGGGCGCTGTTCGCCCTCATTTTCTATATAGCCTTTAAGCAGTAAACGGCCTCCGGGGCAGCGGTGATGCGCCGCTGCCCGTTGGAGGCCGCAAATTTAATATTTACTCTGCCTCGGCAATTTCCGCAATGGTTTTTGCTCTGCGGATAAGCTGGGGCTTTTCATCGCCCTTTACACAGGCATCGTTGATAACTATTTTCTCTATAGTCTCGTCAGACGGCACGGTGTACATTATATCAGTCATCATGCCTTCCATTATGCTGCGCAGACCGCGGGCGCCGATTTCCATCTCCAGTGCCTTATCGGCAATGGCGTCGAGAGCCTCAGCGGTGAACTCCAGTTCAACATCGTCAAAGCCCAGCATAGCCTTATACTGCTTGATAATGGCATTCTTGGGCTCAGTGAGGATACGTACAAGATCCTCGCGTGTAAGAGAGTTGAGCGGAGTGATAACAGGAAGACGACCAACCAGCTCGGGGATAATACCGAACTTGAGAATATCGTGGGACTGAACATGGGCAAGAGTATCGCCCACACTCTTTTCCTCTTTCTTCTTGATGTCTGCGCCGAAGCCCATAGACTTCTTGTTCATACGGTTCTCGATAATCTTCTCAAGACCGTCGAATGCACCGCCGCAGATGAAGAGGATATTGGTTGTGTCAATCTTGATGAATTCCTGATGGGGGTGCTTTCTTCCTCCCTGAGGGGGAACATTGGCAACAGTACCTTCAAGAATTTTCAGCAGAGCCTGCTGTACTCCTTCGCCGCTTACATCGCGGGTAATGGAGGTATTTTCACTCTTGCGGGAGATCTTATCGATTTCGTCCACATAAATGATACCGCGCTGAGCCAGTTCCACGTCGAAATCCGCAGCCTGAAGCAGGCGCAGAAGAATATTCTCCACGTCGTCGCCAACATAACCGGCCTCGGTGAGAGTGGTGGCGTCGGCAATGGCAAAGGGAACCTTCAGTATCTTGGCAAGGGTCTGGGCAAACAGGGTCTTACCGCTGCCGGTAGGACCAAGAAGCAGAATATTGCTCTTTTGAAGGTCAACGTCGGTGGAACTGCCGTAGACTATTCTCTTATAGTGATTATATACCGCAACGCTGAGGGCTATCTTGGTGCGATCCTGTCCGACGATATACTCGTCCAGAAAAGCCTTGATTTCCTTAGGCTTGGGAAGATCGCTGGTAAGTCCGGAAGCTGTTGCGATTTTATTTTGTGCTGCATCAAGCTCGGCGCCGATAATATCAACGCAAAGCTTTACGCATTCATCGCAGATGAACGCGTTGCGACCGGCAATAATACGCTCTACCTCGTCCTGGGCCTTGCCGCAGAACGAGCAGCGAACCGGTCTTCTTTCATCGGTTTTGGGCATATTACGTTACCTCTGCCTCAAAATTTTTCAGCGCTTATAGATGACCTCGTCGATGAGACCATACTCCTTGGCCTGCTCTGCATCCATGAAGTAATCGCGCTCGCAGTCACGCTCAACTACCTCGAGGGGCTTGCCGGTGTTCTCGGCAAGAATGGTGTTGAGCTTCTTCTTGGTGTGAGCAATGCGGGCAGCCTGGATCTGGATATCGGTTTCCTGACCCTGAGCGCCGCCGGAGGGCTGATGGATCATTATCTCGGCGTTGGGCAGCGCATAGCGCTTACCCTTGGTACCGGCAGAAAGCAGGAACGCACCCATGCTGGCGGCCATGCCGACGCAAATGGTGGATACATCAGCCTTTATATACTGCATGGTATCATAGATAGCCATGCCTGCGGTAACGGAGCCGCCGGGGCTGTTGATATAGAACTGGATATCCTTATCGGGGTCCTGAGCTTCGAGATAAAGAAGCTGGGCAACAATAAGGCTGGCAGTTGCATCGTTTACTTCCTCAGAGAGAAATATGATGCGGTCATTCAAAAGGCGGGAGAAGATATCGTAAGAACGCTCTCCTCTCGAGGTCTGTTCTACTACATAAGGGACAAGGCTCATGTGTCGTTCCTCCTTTTCATTTTTTTCATACAAAAATTGTGTGTTGAATAGCGTTTTTCGGTCGCTGCCGCTAAATGCGGCAGCGGCCGAAATTCAGATGCGTATGAAATCGACAGTTTCGATTATATCCGAAAGACGGGAAAATTATTCCTCGGTTGCCTCAGCAGGTGCAGCTTCCTCTTCCTTGGGCTCTGCAACCTTCTTGGTGCTCTTTCTGGTGGTCTTCTTGGCAGGCTTCTTCTCCTCAGCGGGAGCCTCAGCCTCTTCTGCCTTCTCCTCTTCCTTGGGCTCGGGGAGAGCAACTGCGTTCTCGATAACGAAGTCAGCAGCCTTGGTCATAAGAATGCTGTCGGTAAGGATCTCAACATCGAAGAACTCCTTGACGGACTCGAGCTCGACATGATACATGTCAGCCATCTTCTGATATTCCTTATCCTTATCCTCTTCGGTAACGGTGATGTTCTCAAGCTCAGCGATCTTGGTGAGAGCCAGCTCGCTCTTGATCTGCTTCTCAGCGCCGGGACGGCTCTGAGCCTTGAACTGCTCGAGAGTCATGCCAAACATCTGCAGATACTGCTCAAAGGGCATACCCTGAGAAGCGAGGCGCTGTGCATAATCCTCAACGACGCGGTCAACGCGCTCGTCGATCATGCCCTCGTTGATGTCAGCCTGCATGTTCTCCTCGATCTGAGCAAGGAGCAGATCCAGGAATGCATCGCGGCTGTCATTGGTCTTCTTCTCGAGGAGCTTATCATAGATGCTCTTCTTGTACTCTTCGAGGGTATCGAACTCGGAAACGTCCTTTGCGAACTCGTCATCCAGCTCGGGCAGGATCTTCTCCTTGACCTCGTGAACCTTAACCTTGAACAGGGCGGGCTTGCCTGCCAGCTCTTCGGAGTGGTACTCAGTGGGGAAGGTAACGTTTACGTCAATATCGTCGCCGGCCTTGGCGCCGATGAGCTGAACTTCAAAGCCGGGAATGAAGGTGTTGGAGCCGATTTCAAGGCTGTAACCTTCGCCCTTGCCGCCGTCGAAAGCAACGCCTTCGTTGAAGCCTTCGTAGTCGATAACAACGGTGTCACCGAACTTAGCTTCGCGGTCAACGGTCTCGATGCTGCTGTTTCTGTCTCTGAGAGTGTTGATCTCAGCTTCGATCTCGTAGTCCTCGACCTTGACTTCCTTGCGGACAGCCTCAAGGCCCTTGTACTGGCCAAGGGTGACTTCGGGATATACTACTGCGATGATGGTCAGCTCAAGAGCCTTATCATCGGTAACGTTTGCGTTCTCCAGAGAAGGAGCGGCAACTACCTTCAGTTCCTTCTCCTTTACGGCATACATATATGCCTCGGGAGCGAGCTCGTTAATAGCATCATCATAGAAAACGCCCTCGCCGTACATCTTCTCGATGATGGTACGGGGAGCCTTGCCCTTTCTGAAACCGGGGATATAAATGGAGTTCTTGGTCTTCTTATAGGCTGCGGTGAGAGCCTTGTCGAACTCTTCGGGGCTAATGGTAACGGTAACCGCTACGGCGCTGTTTTCTCTTTTTTCAAGGTTTTTTACTTCCATCTTTGGTTGTCCTCCCATATTTATACCGGCGCAGGCATACTCCGCCCCGCCGTTATGACTTCAAAATGCATGACATTTTTATGCCATTTTACACTATTGAGCATAGTGCTTTGATATAATAACAAAAATTTTTGAATATTTCCATAGTTTTTTGAAAATATTTTGCTTAATTAAGAATTTTTACAGGCTTGAAATCTATGAAATCTGCCGAAACCAGCTTATACTCTACATTTCCCCGTTTTCCCTGGTATGCAAAGCGGTGTCCGAGGCCATGAATATGGCCGAAACAGCAGAGTTTCACCTCGTACCGCTCCAGTATTTCGATGAGCTCATTGCACACGTAGGTATTGAATATCGGAGGGTAATGGAGGAAGGCCAGTTTCTCTCTGTCACCTGCCGCTTTCAGCGAAGCTTCAAGGCGCAGCAGCTCGCGGTTCATGATTTTCTTATCATGCTCGCCGCCGTGAGTTTCCTCCTCGTAGAACCATCCACGTGTACCGCAGATAGCCACGTCACCGTAAGTGTGGAAATTGTTATGGAGTATGCTGATGCTGCTTATTCCTTTTTCGCTGAAGAAGTTATTTATCTTATTGGCAGTGTTCCACCAATAATCGTGGTTGCCCTTGAGGATTATCTTCCTGCCGGGGAAGGCATCGAGGAATTTGAAATCCTGCTCTGCCTCCTCAAGACTCATTGCCCAGCTTATATCGCCGCAGATGACGCATGTATCCTCCTCGGTAAGCACCGAAAGTCCCTCTTTCAGCTTCTCCATATAGTTTTCCCATCTGCCGCCGAAAACGTCCATGGGCTTGGCGCTGGACAGGGACAGATGCGTATCACCGATGGCGTACAGCGCCATAGACTCACTCCTTAGTTAAGAAAACTTGTTACTACTTCCTTCATTGCGGTCTTTTCAACACTCTCGGTGAATCGGCGTGTCTTACTTCTGAGTGTTTCAAGAGGCTTGGGAACAGCAGTACCGGTAACCGCGCTGAGCTTATCAACCAGTTCAAGACCGGGTACATCGGCAGTTTCGCCGATTGCCTCAAGAACTGCGTCGCAGAACTTATAGGGGCTTGCAGTGGAAACAACTACTGCGGGAGTATTGTCGCCGTTCTCTGCGCGATAGTCACAGAGAACCTTATATGCAACTGCGGTATGGGTATCGATAAGGTAGTTCTGTTCATTATAAAGCTCACCGATAACCTTGCGGGTGGTATCGTCATCACAGAAGCCGCCGGAGAATACCGCATCCAGCTTAGCTTTTACTTCATCGGGAACTGTGTACTTTCCCTCGGAGGAAAGCATTGCCATCCAGCTGCGGATCTGAGCATCGTCCATGCCGCTCAGGTCAAAGAGCAGACGCTCAAGATTGCTGGAGATGAGAATATCCATGGAGGGAGATACGGTGGTGTGGAACTGGCGGTTTTTATCATAGGTACCGGTCTTTATGAAGTCGGTAAGCACGTTGTTTGCGTTGGAGGCACAGACAAGGCGGTTCACAGGCAGACCCATCTTCATTGCATAATAACCGGCGAGGATATTGCCGAAGTTGCCGGTGGGAACGCAGAAGTTGACCTTATCGCCCAGCTTAACAAGACCATTGTTGACCATGTCGCAGTAGGCGGAGAAGTAGTATACCACCTGAGGCAGCAGACGTCCCCAGTTGATGGAGTTAGCAGAGGAAAGGAAGTAGCCGCGCTCATTCAGTTCCTCGCGGAGCTGCTCATCAGAGAAAATTGCCTTGACGCCGCTCTGTGCATCATCGAAGTTGCCCTTTACGGCGCAAACGCCTACGTTTGCACCTTCCTGAGTGGTCATCTGCAGCTTCTGCACATCGGAAACACCGTCCTCGGGATAGAAAACGAGTATAGATGTTCCGTCAACGTCCTTGAAGCCTTCAAGCGCTGCCTTTCCGGTATCGCCGGAGGTAGCGACCAGTATGCACACTTCCCTGTTCTCTCCGCTCTTCTTAAGAGATGCAGAAAGCAGATGGGGCAGCATCTGCAGCGCCATATCCTTGAATGCACAGGTAGGACCATGCCACAGTTCAAGGAAAGCGGTGGTATCGTCCAGCTTTCTCAGGGGAGCAGAATCGGGAGTATCGTAATTATCGCTGTAGGCAGCGGCCGCAAAGCCGCGTATCTCTTCCTCGGTGAATTCCTCAAGGAAGAGCTTCATTATCTTAACTGCGCGCTCTCTGTAGTCAGCCTTGCAAAGCAGCTCTATCTCACCCATGCTCACTGCAGGGAAAGTATCGGGAGTGAACAGACCTCCGTCACGGGAAAGACCGGTGGCAATAGCCTGCGCGGCAGTCATATTCAGTGCATTGTCTCTTGTACTTACATATCGCATATATTTCGCACCACTCTCATCAGATTATTATAGAAAATATCATCGAGCAGGGTTTTGGGATATCCCCTGTCCGCCAAAGCGTTATAAATAGTCGCCCAGCCGTCCGAGCCTGTAATACCGGCGGGCAGCTGATCGCAGCCGTCAAGGTCGCCGCCGAGAGCGAGAACACTCTCGCCTCCTACATCAAGAATATGCTCTATGTGACGCAGGCAATCGTCCATACTGTCTCCGCCAAGGAACTGGCCGTACAGATTAAGACCAGTAACGCCGCCTACATCGCGCAGAGCGCGAAGCTGTTCATCACTGAGATTGCGGCTGTGCTTATGTATGGCTGCTGAGTTGGAATGGCTTGCTATCACAGGCTTGTTGGCAATCTCCACGGTATCCCAGAAGCCGCGCTCGGATATGTGGGAAAGATCCACGATCATACCCATGCTTTGGCAGCGGCGAACCAGCTCCTTGCCTTTTTGAGTAAGGCCAAGCTCGGTGTCCTCGGTATTGGTGCCGGATATTCCGTTGGCGTTATTCCATGTAAGGGTGAGCATACGCACGCCCTTTTCGTAGGCTTCTTCAAGGCGCTCGCCGTCCTTGAGAATAAATGCACCCTCAACAGACAAAAATGCAGCAACTTTATTTGCTTCTGCTGCCTTTTCGGCATCGGCAGCGCATCTGCAGAACTGCATACGTTCGCTGTTTACGCTCACTTCGGTAACAAAGCGGCTGTACAGGCTGTCAAAAACATCGCCGCCGGGCATCATCTGCTCCATACCGAAAATTGCAAAAAACTGAGCTGCCGGGGCATATCCGCCCAAGCGCTCAAGGTCTACATGAAATTTATTCTTGCCCAGCGAGCCTATAGGGAGCTTGGCGAACTCCAGCATCATAAGGGTATCGCAGTGGGCATCGAACAGAGGTATCATCAGAATGCCTCCTTCATAAGTTCCATTTTCTCTATCATACCGTTCTCATTCATATAAAGCTCTGCCACGGTGAAGTCCATGACATAGCCCGCAAAATCCGGATTTTGGGCAATCCAGATATCCGCGGTCGCCCGCAGACGGCTCTGCTTTGCGCGGCTGACCGCGTCTGCCGGCCGTGTAACGCCGCCTGTTTTGCGCAGCTTTACTTCCACGAAACTGAGCTTTTTGCGTTTTGCCACAATAAGGTCTATCTCACCCATGTGGCTGCGATAGTTCATCGCCAGTATCTTATAGCGTTTTTTTCGGAAGTGCTCGGCAACATAAGCCTCGCCCATAGCTCCGCTGATTTTTGTATTCATATCAGTGCATTTTCTTCAGAAAGCTAAGGCGGTGTATTTCGCTTGGACCATGCTCCCGCAGGCGTTCATAGTGCAGCTTTGTGCCGTAGCCCTTGTGTTTTTCAAACGCGTACTCGGGGTACTTCTCAGCCATCTCAAGCATGAAGCGATCACGGCTTACCTTGGCAAGAATGCTGGCAGCGGCAATACAGGAATATATTCCGTCGCCACCCACAACTGTCTGATTGGGCAGCAGTATGCCGGTGGAGCGGTTTCCGTCAATGAGGGCAAAATCAGCCTTTACAGCAAGCC
>JAFXFT010000247.1 GCA_017513385.1 Oscillospiraceae bacterium
CTTGTGAGAATGCTCGCGGAAATACTCCGCCATGGTCAGTCCAACCAGCGGCACACGCAGACGTGCACCGGCTGTTTCGTTCATCTGACCGAACACAAGCGCAGTCTTATCAAGAACGCCGGACTGCATCATCTCGTTATAAAGGTCATTACCCTCTCTGGAGCGCTCGCCGACACCGGCGAAAACGGAATATCCGTCATGCTCAAAGGCTATATTACGGATAAGCTCCATTATGAGAACGGTTTTGCCTACGCCGGCACCACCGAAAAGACCTATCTTACCTCCGCGAACGTAAGGAGTCATCAGGTCGATGACCTTAATGCCGGTCTCCAAAACTTCCTCGGCGGCAACTATGTCGGCAAAGGGAGGCGCGCTCTGGTGTATGGGCCATTTATGTTCCGACTCTATCGGCGCCTTTTTGTCAATAGGCTCACCTATTACGTTTACCATTCTTCCCAGCGTTTCTTCGCCGACGCTTACCATTATGGGCGCGCCGGTATCAATTGCGGTTATGCCGCGGGACATACCGTCTGTGGGGTGCATTGAAATACAGCGCACCTCGCCGTTGCCCCTGTGCTGGGCTACCTCAAGAACAAATTTTTCGCCATTATGTTCTATTGTTACAGCGTGGAAAATTTCGGGCAGTTCGTTTGGTTCAAACTTTATATCAACTACCGGGCCGGTTATTCTCATAACCATTCCCTTGGAACCCTTTGCCATGATTTTCCCTCCTGTTCCTCTTAATCTTCACTCCGCTCGCCGGACGTTTCAAGAACGTCAGAGGTAACTGCGCTCTGGCGTTTGCGGTTTATCTGTCCTTCGAGCTGCTCACAGTAGTCAGTAGCGGTATCGTAAGCGGAACGCATGGTCATCAGCGTAGCCGCCTGCGCACCGGTGGCAGTTTCAAGAACAAGACGGTGGAGCATGGCGCGAAAAATGGTTTTCGCTGCCTTTCGTACCACAGTTTCCTGCTCCGGCACGAAAAGTGTCATACTCTCCCTATCCTCTTCCGGTTCGGGAAACAGCTCGGATATGGTGGGCGTCTGCACCATCATATTGGCATAGTGCGGATAAATTACATATACCCGCGAGATATTACCCTCGCGACGGCGCTTTATAAGCTCATCAAGCAACTGACAGCTTTGGGCATACTCGGGCACATCAGGAAACACATAGGTTTCTTCTATGCTTATTTCCTTTTCACGGAAGTACAATATCGCCTGCTTTCCGCAGACAAACAGCCGATGCTCGCCCAGTTTTCCCAGTTCCTCGGAGGCAAAACTCAGCAGTTCGGCATTGAATCCTCCGCAAAGGCCCTTGTTTGCCGCCATAACTACAACCGCAGCAGGTGCGGCAGGATCAGCGGCACGCACTTCCCCGAGGAGAGCTGCACTATGCTGACCATAAATCTTAAGGCATTCATTGCCGTATGCCGCATACTGACCGTATACGGCGTTAAGCTGCGAAAACTTGACCGTGGCAACGGTTTTCATTGCCTTTGTAAGCTTGCGGGTGGAACGTATTCCGCGCAGCTGCTTCTTCAAACTCTGTAATGCAGGCATCGTCAGACCCTCTTAACATATTCGCCAAGGGCTTCACGTACAGCACTGAGCAGCTCGCTGTCAGCCTTTTTGCCTGTTTTCAGCTGTTCTGTCAGCTGAGCGCACTCACCTGTGAAGAATGCGTAGAGTCCCTTTTCAAATTCGTCCATCTGCGCAAGTGCGATACCGTCGGCAAAGCCCTCGGAAACTGCAAACAGGAGCAGTGCCTGCTGCCAGTCCTCAAGGGGCTGATAGCGATTCTGCTTGAGTGCCTCCATAAGGCGTGCGCCGGAATCAAGGGCTTTCTTCGTAGTCTCGTCAATATCACTGCCAAGCTGAGTGAAATCAGCAAGCTCACGATACTGCGCCAGCTTTGTACGCAGGCTGGCAGCCATCTGCTTCATCAGCTTGGTCTGTGCCGCGCCGCCTACTCGTGAAACGGAAAGGCCCACGTTTATAGCAGGACGCTGACCCTCATGGAATAGGTCGCTTTCCAGGAATATCTGACCGTCGGTTATGGAAATAACGTTGGTGGGGATATAAGCGGAAATATCACCGGCAAGAGTTTCTATTATGGGCAAAGCGGTTATGGAGCCGCCGCCGAACTCATCGGACAGATGAGCGGAACGCTCAAGCAGTCTGGAGTGGAGATAGAAAATATCACCGGGGTAGGCTTCACGTCCGGAAGGACGGTGAAGCAGCAGCGAAAGCTCGCGGTATGCAACCGCATGCTTGGAAAGGTCATCGTAAATGATAAGCACATCTCGACCAGAATACATGAAGTATTCTGCCATGGCGGTGCCGGAGAAGGGCGCAACATACTGTGTGGCAGCAGAGCCGGAGGCGGTAGCAGCCACGATGGTGGTATATTCCATTGCGCCGTGCTTCTGCAGGCGCTCCTTGATCTCCGCAATGGTGCTTTCCTTCTGACCTATCGCGACATAGATACAGACGGTGTTCTTGCCCTTTTGGTTGATAATTGCATCGATGGCAATAGCTGTTTTACCGGTCTGACGGTCACCGATGATAAGCTCACGCTGACCCTTGCCTATAGGTACAAGGGCGTCGATGGCCTTAATGCCGGTGTGCAGGGGCTCGCTGACAGGCGCTCTGTCCAAAATACTCGGCGCATGGCACTCGATAGGACGCTTCTCTCTTACATAGAGGTGGCCTTCGCCGTCGATAGGCTTACCGATCGCGTCTACAACTCGGCCCAGCAGGCTATCGCCCACGGGTACGGATGCGATTCTGCCCACGCGGCGCACACGGCTGCCGCTTTCGATGTTCTCATAGCTGCCGAATACAACACAGCCGATGCGGTCGGGCTGAATATCCAATACCATACCGCTTTCGCCGCATTCAAACTCAACGACCTCACCGTACATGGTATCGGCAATACCGTCCATCCAGCAGATACCGTCGGAAAGCTGCATTACTCTTCCCAGCTGGTAGGTATGTACCTTAGGCTCAAAGCTGTTGGTAATATCCCCGAATTCTCTAAGAAGCTCGCGTGCGGTTTCATCGGTGGTAATAGGCTCGCGGCTGACTCTCTTCTCAAGCTGATACAGTTCCTCAGCTACGGTAGCATCATAAACCGTGTCACCTATTCTAAGGCGAAGTCCACCGATAAGCTCGGGGTCCTCACGAATCCACAAAGAGGTCTTTCCGTTTACCGTTGCAAGCAGATCCTTGGTCGCCTGATCCACCTTCTTGATTATGTCATACTCAAGAGGATGGGCAGAAGTAAGGGTAACGTAAAGCACGTTGTGCATGCGCAGATAGTTCATATCGCCGGGAGTGAGCTTTATCATTCCCAGTATATCGTCTACCATCTGCATTTCCTTATCCCGCAGGAGGGTGAGATAGGGCTCTTTAGAGAAAAGTTCCCTGACCTCGTCCTTCAGCACCTGATAATACTGCTTTCTGACCGACTCGATCATGCCGCGGTGTATCTCGCTGCACTCGCGCAGTCCGAAAGAGCGTATCTGCTCGATTTTAGCTTCTGCCTCGGCTTTTTCCTGCAGCAGCTCTGCGCTTTCTTCAAAGGGTATCGGCTCAAAAACAGGCTCTTCAAGAACAGGAGCCGCACTGTTTTCGATCAGCTCCGCCTCGTCAAGCTGAGTGTTTATGCGCTCGCGTCTGCCGCGGAAAATCTTGATTATTGTCTTACGGGCAAAGAGAAAAAGGATACCTACGAGAAGCAGAAAATTTATTAATACGTACTGAATCTCCATAGCTCTTTTATTCCTTCGTTAATCTATCGGCAAATGCCGTGGCAAGTTCTGAGGAATGAACGCTCAGCCTGCGCATAATAGCCTCCCGCTCCGCCTCAACGTAGCCGCGGTAGCTATCCACAAGCTCCATGCGAGCTTCCTTGGCAAGTTCTACCGTTCTTTTGCTGTCCTGATGGATAGCCTCCACCGCTTCGCGTATCTGCTGCTGACGCTCTCGGGCGAACTGTTCTTCCCTTTCGGCGAGCATGGCAACATGCTCCTGCCCGGCTTTTTCCCATTCCACCTTTTTGGCGGCTGCATTTTCTATCTTTTCCCGTCTTGCGTCCAGCACCTTGAGTACCGGCTTGAAAAGCAGATTATGCAGGATAAGCATGAGCAGGACGAAGCAGATGATCGTCCACAGGACTACCGACAACTGAATGTTCATGGATTATACCTTGGAAACCAGCATGAAAGCGATAAGCAGACCGTAAATGGTGAGCGCTTCCATAAGTGCAAGGGCAATGATGAGGGTGGAACGGATCTCCTTGGCCGCGTCGGGCTGGCGGGCAATGCTTTCCATTGCGCTCTTGGCGGTAAGACCCTGAGCGATAGAGGGAGCTATGGTGCTGATAGCGATGGCAGCAGCGGCTGCAATGGCAATAATAGCGGAATTCATAATTTATTTCTCCTTTTCATTTTCAGAATATATAGTAGTTCGTAATTATTCTTCAAGCTCAGTGGCTTCATCAAGATAGATGGAGGTGAGCATTGTAAACACCAGTGCCTGCAGTGCGCAGAACAGAAGAGAGAGAACCATCATTATCAGCGGCACACCTATGGGCAGCAGATGATAGAGCTCCTCCATTACCATCTCTTCGCCGAATACGTTACCGAAAAGACGCAGGGCAAGAGATGCAGGCTTGATAAATTCGTCGAGGATAAGCAGGGGCAGCATTACGCATATGGGGCTCACAAAGCGCTTGAAATAATGCTTCACTCCGCACTTAAGACCTGCAATCTGCAGGAACAGGAAGGTCACAATGCCCAAGCCCAGAGTTACCGACAGCGACGCGGTTGGTGCCTTGACATAATCGGTAAGACCAACGCCGGGGATAAGGCCGGAGTAGTTGCCGAAAATTATGAAAATAAAGAGCGAGGCAAGGAACGTGAAATACTGTCTCGACTTTTTGCGTCCCAAAAGACCTTCAAAGAAGTTGTCCAGATATTCAACACCCGTCTCGATGATATTTTGAAATACGCCGGGACGCTCCTTGAGATTTCGCCGCACGATCAGCGATATTATCGTTATCGCCGCGAGGATAAGCCACATGGCCACGACCTCTCCGGTAACGTCCAATATACCGAAAATGCTGAAAATTACGGTTGAAGGCTCACCCATCAGACTTCTCCTCCTTTCTTTTTACGGAATCGTTGAGTTTAACGAGGCGGATCGTATACCATATCATCGGCAGCGTCATACCGAGAACGCCTCCCACCAGCAGCCAAAGTCTGTCCCAGGGGGTATAAGCGCCCAGCATATACACAAGCACAATGAAAGCTACCTGCACAAACTGACGTGCCACCATCGTCAAAGAGTATTTATCGGGGTTGGTTTTAAGTACGTGGCGCGATATAAAGTAGTTTCCCGTCGCAATACCTGCGCCAAGCAGAAACGCAATAGCAGCGCCTACAAAATTTGACACCGATGATCACCTTCTTTACAGATGCATATTATATCACTCATATTTAGTATTTACAAGGATTTCCCGCTCTCAACTTATGTTTTTTACCGGCTCCCCGCTTAACGGAACGCAAAAAAATCACCTGCTTCGTTTGAAGCAGGTGATTTTCAAATTCAGGACTCTATTAAGGAAGGATTACACCGCCCTCGAGCAGGATAGCTCTCAGCTCGTCGAAGGGTACTTTCTTTACGCTGATACCCTTCTTTACTGCAAGAGCAGCAGCAACACCGGCAGCCTGGCCGAAGCACATGCAGTGAGGAATAAGATTGAAGAACTCACTGAACTCATGGTCTGCGGAGAAGGCGCGGCAGGCAACCATAAGGCCCTCGATATCCTTGGGCAGCAGGGCGCGATAAGGAATGTAGGTCTTGGGAGACTTGAGGGAATATTCGCCGCGGTCATTATCGGCGAATATAGCGATGGTATCCTCATAGGGTTCCTCGCGGTTCATCTCGTCCTCGTCGATATAGAACTCTCCTACGATACGGCGACCGCCGGAGGTACCGAGCTGAGGTGCGGAGAGCATGATGAAGCTGTTTTCAAAGCCGGGCATATATTTGCGCATGAGTTCCCATGTGAGAACGGACTTACGGCGTGCGCCGGCATCAATGTAGGTCATTTCCTCGGGTTCAGTCTGGTGCAGAGAGCCGATAAGGCTATGGTTCCATATTACGCCGCGCTGATGCTCAAGAAGGCCGCGGCAGAAGAAGGGGCGTCCTCCCTCTTCGGTTATCTTTGCACATACCTCGCGGAACTTTTCGGGCTCACCGTCAGCGAAAGCATCGTACTTGTCAAGGTCTACACCGCATACCCAGTACACATAACCGAACTGGGCAATACGGGAACCGGGACGCATATATTCAACGGTCTCGGTGGGAAGATTCATAAGCAAATCGCCGTCACCGGTAGAGTCGATAACAACCTTTGCCAGAAGAGCCTGACGGCCGGCTTTGCTCTCAACGATTACACCGCGAACGGTATTGCCGTCAAGAATGGGGGCAACTACCCATGTATGCAGAAGCAGCTCAGCGCCGGCTTCCTCTACCATTACAGCAAGCTCGTCCTTACCGACTTCGGGGTCGATAACTGCGGTATAGAGAACTACCTTTTCGCCCTCGGTATTTTCACGGACGTAGAAATGGCCCATGTTGGCCTTAAGGTACTTGTCAACAAGCTCCTTGTCGGGCTTTCCCCAGCTTTCCTTTTTGGGGAAGCTGGCTGCGCCGCGGGCTGCTACGCGGTCGATGAATTCCTGGCAAAAGCCGCCTATCCACTGGTTGCCGTAGATATCGGCAAGGTTGGGAATGATATTTACAAGGCCGCCGGTAGCCATTCCGCCAAGGTGGCCGTAACGCTCAATGAGAATGGTCTTTGCGCCGTTTCTTGCTGCATGGACAGCAGCAGCGGTGCCGCCAGGGCCGCCGCCGACAACGATAACGTCCACCTCGCGGACTACATCTATCTGACGCTCAGCCTCGGTATAGGTTTTCTTTTCGGTAAGACCGTGACGAACTATCTCGTCATGATGGGGCATGTCATATGTAGAATAAACGCCTGCTCCGTAATGTGCCATTTGTCGTTTCTCCTCTCGGTATTTATTAATACACAAATTATATCCTTTATGTCCGCAAAAAGCAACAGCAATAAGCATTCATCAAACGGCAAAAGCACCCGATTTTTCAATCGGGTGCTTTTATAAACGAAGGAATTATCAGCCGGCGATCTTGTTGCGCTTTGCCTCTCTCTTCTTGTCCATTGCGTCAACGCAGATGGCGCAGGCAGCGTCACCGGTGATATTGACAACGGTGCGGCCCATATCGAGGATACGGTCAATACCTGCAACAAGGGCAATACCCTCTACGGGGAGGCCTACGCTCTGCAGTACCATTGCCAGCATGATCATGCCGGATCCGGGAACACCGGCGGTACCGATGGAAGCGAGGGTTGCGGTAAGGATAATGGTAAGCTGCTGAGTGAATGCAAGTTCAATGCCGAAGATCTCAGCGATGAAGATAGCGCATACACCCTGATAAATAGCGGTACCGTCCATGTTGATGGTAGCACCGAGGGGCAGAACGAAGCTGGCAACTTCCTTACGGGCGCCCAGCTTCTGGGTTGCCTCAAGGTTGAAAGGCAGAACGCCTACGCTGCTGGCGCTGGAAAAGGCGAACATCATTGGGCGAACCATGCCCTTGAAGAACTTGAAAGGACTAATGCCGCTGAATGCCTTAACGGTAGAGGAGTAAACGATGATTGCGTGAATAATATAACCAACGTATGCTACGAGGATAACCTTGAGCAGGGGCAGCAGTACGGCGGGACCGTTGGATGCAACAACGGGGCAGATGAGAGCAAATACACCGAGGGGTGAAATGCGGATGATCATTTCCATAATCTTGAAGGATACTTCAGCAAAGCTCTCTACTACATTGCCTGCAATAGTACCCTTATCGCCGGCAAGGATAATACCGAAGCCAAAGAACAGAGCAATAACGATAACCTGAAGCATGGTTGCGTTAGCAAGAGGAGTAACTGCGTTGGAGGGGAAGATATTGACGATGGTGTCAATGAAGCTGGGGGCAGCTGATGCAGTGTAGCTGAGCTCGCCTTCGCCGAGAACGTATCCTGCGCCGACCTTCATAATGTTAGCAAAAACCAGACCAATGGTTACTGCAACAGCAGTAGTGCAGAGATAGTAAACAATGGTACGAACACCAATGGAGCCGACCTTTCTGATATCCTTAAGGGAAATGATACCCTGGATAATGGAAAGGAGAACCACGGGTACAACTATCATCTTGATTAGGTTGAGATAGATGGTACCGATAGGCTTGATGTAGTCGGTAGCGATGTTGGCATTATTCTGCAGCAGCAGACCGACGATGATACCAAGTACCAGACCAATGGTGATCTGCAGTGTCAAGGATATTTTCTTTTTGGATTTTTCCATTTAACGAACCTCCCAATCAAATCGTTATGAACATATATTACATTATTCTTACGCAAAAGCAAAGAGAAATTAAAGAAAAACGTTGATTTTGATCGATTTTTCCCGTTTTAAACAAAAATATGGCAGACAATTTTATGTCTGCCATATTTTTTAACCATTTAAAATTACAGGTTGAAGTACTTATCGTACTCAGCGGGGTTGGGGATCTTGGACAGCTCGCTGCACTCATCGCGCTTGGACTTGATGAAGTTCTTGATGAGCTCCTCGGGGAATACGCCGCCGGCGGTGAGGTAATCGTGATCCTTCTCAAGAGCATTGAGAGCCTCTTCCAGAGAGGTGGGCAGGCCCTGCAGCTTTGCCTTTTCTTCCTCAGGCAGATGATAGAGGTTTACGTCGTAGGGACCCCATCCGTTTTCGTGAGGATCAATCTTATTCTTGATACCGTCCAAACCTGCCATCAAAAGGGCGGCGTAACAGAAATAGGGGTTA
>JAFXFT010000248.1 GCA_017513385.1 Oscillospiraceae bacterium
CACTTACCCTCATAGAGAAACAGGGGCAGTTCGGCTTCAGCTGCTTCATTTATAGCCTCGCTATAAGAACCGGCTGCACGTACTGCGGGTATACTTCCCCGCTGGGACTGCATAGCCGCCTCACGGGAAATCTTATTCCAGCGCTCAAGCTTCTTCGTCACAGAGGCGATATCCGGCTTTGAAACGCAGCGCTCCGAGGGGAAGAATATTATCTCAGTCGCGCCAAGCTCAACTGACTTCTGAATAATAGTTTCCGCCTTGTCACCCTTGGGATATGCGGCATACACCCTGCATTCAATGCTGGGCTCACCTGCAGAATCTGCAGTTTCCACTATTTCCGCCTCGGCAGAACCGCCGCCCACATTGGTAACACGGCAGCGATAGTCCTTGCCCTGACCGTCGCAGACAATGATCTCCTCGCCTTTCTTTACGCGCAGCACCTTAAGGTGCTCTGCGTCCTTACCGTCCATATAGGCAATACCGCCGAAAATATTGGATGCAGCAACAAAAAATCTGGGCATGGTCAAAACTCCTTTGGGTGGATATACATATAATATTATAGGAGGTGTAATAATTTTGGATTCCAATTATGATGAACAAAAGGTATTTGACAGCGTGTGGCAGAGAGTAACCGACTGTTCCGATGAACCGAAACAGGTTACCGCGCCCGACGATAAGACATTGCTGTCATCTTTGATCGCTGCCGAAAAAAGCAATCACGCATTTTATCATTCCGCCGCGCATCGCGTCGGAAACAGCTGTGCTTCCCTGTTCAATTCTCTCGCTCAGGTATCCCGCAAGCGGCTGGGGCGCCTGCAGACATTTCATTTTCTTATCTGCGGCAACAACTGCACAGCCGATGCAGAGCGTTTCGAGGTTCCGTCCGGCACGCTCTACACTCTGCGCGAGGCATACTGGCGGGAATCGGAAACAGCCGCACAGCTTATTTCCGCGGCAGCTTCAATACACAATGGCAAATTCAGCAGCTACGCGGCGGAGTTCGCCCGTCAGGCAGCTGAAAACGCGGAGCATATAATTCAATTGATCGATAGGATAATGAAATAATGCTCCGCGCTTCTTTTTAATCATTCAAGGAAAAGCTTTTGGGCAGCAGTTCTTTAAGGGAATAGCTGACATAGCGTCCATCACGGCGAACGCTAAGCACCTCAATAGTTGGTGCAAACTCGTTGAGCACCTGACGGCAGGTACCGCAGGGCATACAATAATCCTCAGTATCTGCGAATATTGCAATACGTCTGAACTCCCTCTTCCCTTCGCTGACAGCCTTGAACACTGCCGTTCTTTCGGCACAGTTGGTGCAGCCGTAGGCTGCGTTTTCAATGTTGCAGCCGGTAAACACCGTACCGTCATCGCATTCAAGTGCTGCACCGACAGCAAATTTTGAATACGGTGCGTAAGCTTTTTCGGAAGCTTCAACAGCTATATTGATAAGTTCTCTGTCGGTCATATCCCGCAGCCCCTTTCTGTTTATCTATTACTTTTTGAAATACTTTACGCCGTTTTCGAAGATAGGCTGATACTTGTTGCCGTAAATATTCTTTGCAACATACTGACCGCGACGCTCGGTGTGACCCATCTTGCCAAGTACTCTGCCGTCGGGGCTGAGGATACCCTCAACTGCGTTGTAAGATCCGTTGGGGTTGGCGGAGATGTCCATAGAGGGTGCACCGAATGCGTCAACGTACTGGGTAGCGATCTGACCGTTCTCGATAAGCTTCTTCATAACGGCATCGGAAGCTACGAACTTACCTTCACCGTGGGAGATTGCGATGGTATGCTCGTCGCCTACCTTGCAGCCTGCCAGCCAGGGAGAGTTTACAGATGCGATTCTTGTGGTTACGTAGCGTGACTGGTGACGACCTATATTATTAAAGGTAAGGGTCGGGCACTCAGCGTCCATTTCGCGAATCTCGCCAAAGGGCACAAGACCCAGCTTGATAAGTGCCTGGAAGCCGTTGCAGATACCAAGCATAAGACCATCGCGCTTCTGGAGCAGTTCATGGACAGCTTCCTTAACGCTGGGGTTGCGGAAGAATGCGGAGATGAACTTACCGGAGCCTTCGGGCTCGTCACCGCCAGAGAATCCGCCGGGGATAATAATCATCTGGCTACGGCGAATGGTCTCAGCCAGCTCATCAGCGGAGCGGGCAAGCTCGTCAGAGCTGATGTTGCGAACCAGAATAGTCTGGGCGCGACCACCTGCCTTGCGAACAGCAGCTGCGGTATCGTACTCGCAGTTGGTGCCGGGGAATACGGGGATAACTGCGAGGGGTTCGTTGGTGAGGATAGCGGGAGCGGAGTACTTCTTCTCTTCAAAGCTTACGGCCTTGGCTTCACCTGCTGCAGCTGCGCGGGTGGGGAATACGGATTCAAGAGTGCCTTCCCACTTTGCAATGAGGTCAGCGAGCGCAAGAGTCTTGCCGCAAAGCTCAAGCTCGGGTTTATCGGTGGTGCAGCCAAGGAGAACTGCGCCTTCAAGCTCGCCATCAGCCTCGGCAATGATAGCACCGACGGACTTGTTCATAAGCATTTCATCGTTTTCGGACTTGAAGCCAAGGTTGTTACCTACTGCCATCTTGAAGATACCGCCGATGGTTCTGCCTTCGCAGACGCTCCATGCAGAAAGTACCTTGCCTGCCTCGGACTGCTCATGGAACTTATCCCAGCATGCCTTCATAGCTTCGCAGCTGTCGTTTTCGGGAACGAAGAGGTAAACCTTGCTGCCGGCCTTCTTGAATTCGGG
>JAFXFT010000249.1 GCA_017513385.1 Oscillospiraceae bacterium
GCAGCAGCCGCGGGCGAGAACGAAGAAGAAGTCAACGATTTCGCGGGAAGTCATCTCGGTTTTCAGCTCGCCGCTTTCGAGGCCGCCCTGTACGATGTCCTCCAGAACCTTCTGCATGGGTCTGTAGCGGGAGAAGAACTTGTTGTCAGACTGGAAGAGAATCTTCATCAGTTCAAGACCGGTGTTCAGGTTCAGGCGGGTGTAGTAGCGGAAGAAGTCCACGATTTTTTCTGCGATGGTGCTGCCGCTGAGGTTAAGAGCTACGGAATCGGTGAAGAAACGGTCGCCTTCCATGTAGATGTTGAGGAACAGGTCTTCCTTGGCAGGGAAATAGCTGTAAAAGGTACCAATAGACACCTTGGCGTCGTTGCATATTTCGCGGACGGTGGTGTTCTGATAGCCCTTTTCCTTCATGAGCTTAAGAGAGGATTTGAGCAGGCGGTCTCTGGTGCGCTGCGCCTTATCACTCTTCACGAGTCCGTTGTTATCCATTATGAGTATCCTCCTTTTGGGTAATGACGATTTAGTCGCGTAAAGTAATGAGCCATTATAACCCTAAATATTGGCAAATGTCAACTAAAAAATGAACAATTCGGGCAAATGTTCATTTTTACCCTGTTTTGTATAGAAACTCCGCGCCGATGCCTGTTCATAATTATGCGGACAGGCGCATAGTATTTAGCACCACATATTATCAAAAACGAATGCGAGGAGGCATAAAGGGTGGAAGAGAACAAAATATATGAGGATATCGCGCTGCGTACCGGAGGGGATATTTATATTGGAGTAGTAGGCCCGGTAAGAACGGGCAAGTCCACATTTATAAAAAGATTTATGGAAACGCTGGTGATACCGGAAATAGAGGACGTATATATGCGGGAGCGGGCTCGCGACGAGCTGCCCCAGAGTGCCAGCGGACGCACTATCATGGCCGCCGAGCCTAAATTTGTGCCGGAGGAGGCGGTAAAGATAGAAACGGACAGCAGTATCTTTTCCGTGCGGCTTATCGACTGCGTGGGCTATATGGTTGAGGGTGAGCTGGGGCAGAATGAGGAGGACGGCTCGCCGAGAATGGTGACCACACCTTGGTATGAGCATGAAATACCGCTTACAGAGGCTGCGGAAATAGGCACGCGCAAGGTTATCGCCGAGCACAGCACCCTCGGCGTGGTCATGACCACCGACGGCAGCATTTCGGATATTCCCCGCCATGCCTATGAGCCGGCGGAGGAGCGGGCGGTAAGCGAGTTGAAAGCTATAGGCAAGCCCTTCGTTATTGTGCTCAATTCCGCTCAGCCCAGCTCCGAAGCGGCGCAGCGGCTGCGCGGGGAACTGGAGGCGAAATACGGCGTTTCCTGCATCTGCGTCAGCTGTCTTGAACTGGACGAGGAGGATGTCACATATATAATAAGTGCCGTTCTGCGTGAATTTCCGCTGTCACGCATGGAAATCTTTCTTCCCAGCTGGATAGATGCCCTGCCATTTGATCATCCCGCCAAGGCGGAAATTTTCGCTGCTGTGCGGGAAAGCTGCGCGGGAGTCAGCTGCATAAGGGACGCGGGCAGAGCGGCGGAGGGAATTGCCGCCTGCGGCTGTGTGGAGCGCGCGGAAACTGCTGCGGTAGAACCGGGTACAGGTGTGGCAACCATCTGTGTTGAGCTGCCCCGCAGCCTGTTTTATGAGACCCTCAGCGAGCGCTCGGGCTTCAATGTAACAGATGACGGAGACCTGCTGACCCTGCTAACGGATATGTCAGGCGTGAAAACCGAATACGACAGAGTCAAGGACGCGCTCCACGATGTGCGTACCAAGGGCTACGGCATTGTGATGCCATCGCGGGAAGAGCTGCGCCTGGAGGAACCGGAGATAGTGCGTCGGGCGGGGCGCTACGGCGTAACCCTCAAAGCCAGTGCGCCATCAATTCACATGGTCATGGCGAATATCGAAACCGAGGTGTCGCCGGCCATCGGCAGCGAAAAGCAGTCCGACGACATTATAAATTATCTGCTTCAGGAGTTTGAGGGCGATACGGGCAAGATATGGGAGTCCAATATTTTCGGCAAGTCACTCTACGATATAGCGGGGGAGGGCCTGCAGGCGAAGATAAAGAAGATGCCCGAAGAGGCGCAGGGCAAGCTTCAGGAGACCCTTCAGCGGGTTGTCAACGAGGGCAGCGGAGGGTTGATTTGCATAATACTGTGAGGAAACAGCGCTCTTTTGCAAAAAATGCGCTCAACAAAATGTTTTGGACAAAAATATAGATGTATGTATATAAAACAACAATAAATGCGGAAAATAGAGCGAAAATGGACATCGGACGCGATCGGTATTCGCGTCCGATTTAATTTTAATGTAAACTTAACAAATATGAAATATAGTAATGCTTGACAAAATAGTAAAGGGGTTATATATTGAACAGGTACTATGAAATGGTGTAACTTTTGTTGCGCCTAAAAAAGAAAGGAGAAAACACCATGAAAAAAGCATTGGCGCTTATTCTGGCGGTCCTCATGGTAGTAGCTATGTTCGCAGGCTGCGGCAAGGACGAGACCACCACTCCCGGCACCAACACTCCTTCTTCTTCCACTCCCACCACCCCCGAGCAGGGCGGCGATGAGACTCCCGTAGAAGAGGACAGCCCCTACAATTTTGCAAAGGGCAAGTTTGAGTACAACGCAGACGGCTACGTTGACGAAAGCTACAGCTACGAGCTGCCCCTGAGCACCACCGACGAAGTATTCACCTACTGGACCACCTGCTGGACTCCCCAGTACATTCCCGAAGGCGGCCTCCAGGAGCTGGAGACTCTCGCTTACATGGAAGACATCACCGGTGTTCACATTGAGTACGAAGCTATCGCATCTGACCAGAGAAGCACCAACTTCTCCGTTCTGATGGCAGCTGACGACCTCCGTGACATCATGGACCAGGCCACCTATTTCTA
>JAFXFT010000250.1 GCA_017513385.1 Oscillospiraceae bacterium
GCAGTTCAAGGCATTAGTTACAATAATATTATTTTTGTCTATTTTGTCAATATATTATGTAAACCATATTATGTATACCAGCAATTCGGCGCAATAAAATCATGCCCTATTTGCGGGCGTTTTCTCTACATATTGGCAATGTGCGCCGCGCTATATACAAGATGTTGTCACTCTGTACTTTTAGTTATGTAAACTTAGATAACCGCATGATTTTCCCGTCATTTCCTCCCTGTTTTTACAGCAGAAATAACTCCCGCAGCAACCGATCCGATTATGAATGCAGCAGGTATAAGAGGGGTAAAACCATCGCCTCCCGCTAATAGCATTCCCAGAGCAAAATTCAACGCCAGCTGCGCTGCGCCGACGGCCATGGCAAGGGGCAGCGTAAGCTTAGGTGCCGATGACGCACAAATAAAAGCGCCGACAAATGAACTGAGCGCGGCGCAGACTGCCGCCATAATGTGCATTACGCTCTCCGGAATCACACCACCCGACATAAGCGCCGCCCCAAGGGCAAGCAAAAGCAGCTGTGCAATCAGCGCAGAAAACAAACCTTTACCGAATGCTTCCGCGATACTCCTCTCACCCCTGCGCGTTTTTGCTTTCATAATTTTCTGCATAAAAAAACCTCCCGAAGAATTTGGATATAACATCCTATTCTTCGGAAGGCGATAAAATTCAGCTTACTTCTGGTTGGTGTCCTTGCCGGTGGTGGAAATGGCCCACTTGGTAACCTGCATGCGAACGCGGTCTTCACCGGTCTCGAAGGTGATCAGATCGTCCTTGATGCTTACGATCTTACCAACAATGCCGCCGATAGTGGTGATCTCATCACCAACAGCGAGCTGATTTCTCATGTCCTCAAGCTTTTTCTTCTTCTTATTCTCAGGACGGATAAGGAAGAAGTAAAATACTACGATGAGAACAACAAACATCAGAATATAAGAAAAGTTGCCCACAGTACGTAACCTCCATTTATTTTTTGTATAACAGTATAATTATATATGCTTGTACCCAAAATAGCAAGCTTATTTTTGCAAATACTTGGCATAAAATTCGGCACGGAATTCTTCAAATCGGCCTTCTTCAATAGCTGCTCTGATCTTTTCCATGAGCTTATTGTAGAAATACAGATTATGCATAGCACCGTGGCGCATTGCCAGCATCTCCCCTGCCGCGAACAGATGACGCAGATATGCCTTGGAGTAACGGCGGCATACAGGGCAATCGCAGTCCGGATCGATGGGAGAGTCATCGTATTTGTATTTTTCGTTCTTAATATTCACCACACCGGACCAGGTAAACAGCTTGCCGTGACGTCCGTTGCGGGAAGGCATTACGCAGTCGAAGAAGTCTACGCCTCTTCTTACGCCCTCGATTATATTCTCGGGAGTACCTACGCCCATGAGGTAACGGGGCTTATCCTCGGGCATCTCTGGGGTTACCGCCTCGAGTATCTCATACATTTCTTCTGCAGTTTCGCCAACAGCAAGACCGCCGATTGCATAGCCGGGCAGGTCGAAATCACGGATACGCTTCATGTGGTCAACACGCAGATCCTTGAATATGCCGCCCTGATTGATGCCGAAGAGCATCTGCCCGGGGTTGACCGCATCATCCATGGAGTTGAGTCGGGCAAGTTCCTTTTTGCAGCGTTCAAGCCAGCGATAGGTTCTGTCGCAGCTGTTTTTGAAATATTCGTAGGGGGAAGGAATCTCTACACACTCGTCAAATGCCATTGCCACATCGGAACCGAGGGCAGACTGTATTGCCATGCTTTCCTCAGGACCCATGAATATCTTGCGTCCGTCAATATAGGACTTAAAGGTAACGCCCTCTTCTTTTATGTTCTTGGTTTCGGCAAGAGAGTACACCTGAAATCCGCCGCTGTCGGTGAGAATAGGCTTATTCCAGCCCATGAACTTATGAAGACCACCAAGAGACTTTACTACATGGGGGCCGGGACGGAGGCTGAGGTGATAGGTATTGGAAAGTTCTATCTGACAGCCTATCTGTTCAAGGTCACCGGCAGAAAGACCGCCCTTGATAGCTGCCTGAGTGCCAACATTCATGAACACAGGGGTCTGTGCAGTTCCGTGAGGAGATGTAAATTCGCCGCGGCGGGCATTGCCGTCGGTGCATACAACTTTAAAACCCATGATTTACCCTTTCGTACTGTTTGTAATTGCTGCAGGCTTGATTTTAAGCTTCAAGAAACCTGCCAGCTGAGCGCCGACGAAGTTGCCGGCTGCGGAGCAAAGCCACCAAATGAAGGTATAGCCGTCAAGCTTGCCTGCTCCGATGAAAAATGCATCTGCAATGCAGTGCTCTGCGCCAATGCCGACAAATGCGGCAACGGGCATAATAATAGCCAGATACTGACCGGTTTGCTTCCAGCCTTCAACAGCTATGTAGATAAGAACACCGCAGACAATACCGCTGAGAAATACATGGTACAAGGGCTTAGCCAGCTTTGCCGCCATTGTAGCCGCTTCGCCGCAGCATGCCTTATAAAGCACTCCGCAGATATATGCCGCAATACCGTTCACAAAAAGAGCTATAAGCGCGTTTACAGCGGTCTTTCCGCTGTTTACATAGCCGAACATGCCGGTGCAAAGTCTGCCGCCAAGGATAAATACCGCGATAAGACCAATACTGAAAAGCACGGTTCCGAAGCCATTGCCCTGCTTTAGCAGCGCCATACCGCCAATACTTATGGAGATACCGGCAAGCACTGCCGCTCCCACGTTGGCAAGCTGAGTTTTCATATCATACATTATGTACCATCCTCTCTGCCGCATTCAAACGGCAAAAGCGTCTGTATTTTTTGATTGTATACTGTATCTCTGCTTATTTCAAGTACCAAATAAGCAGTACACAAGGCGCGGTGCTTTACACCGCGCCTGAGTTTTTTTACTTTGCTGCCCGCTTCGCCGCTTCTACCACATGGGATATAAGCACAGAAGTGGTTACCGATCCTACACCGCCGGGAACCGGAGTGTAGGCGGCAGCGGCAGCATCGGCTGCGGCAGCATCCACATCGCCGCAAAGCTTACCGGCATCGTTTACGTTGATGCCTACGTCAATGAATATCTGCCCCTCGGACATATATCGACCGTCTACAGCACCCGCCTTGCCTATAGCGGCAATGACTATCTCGGCCTGACGCGCCTGCGCCTCTATATCGACGGTGTTGCTGTGGCAGATGGTGACGGTGGCATTCTTGCGAAGAGCCATCATAGCAACAGGACGACCAACCACGAGGCTTCGGCCTATTACGCAGACCGTTTTGCCCTTGAGGGTAATGCCGTAGTGATCGAGTATCTCAATGCAGGCCTGAGCGGTGCAGGGCGCAAAGCCCACGTTATTGCCCGTGAACACGCCTGCAAGAGATATATCGGTAATACCGTCTATATCCTTCTCGGGTCTGAGTGCAGCGCGAACATTGTCATCACTGATATGAGCAGGCAGCGGGCGCAGAAGAAGTACGCCGTGAACTGCCGTATCGTTATTGAGTTCGTTTATTTTTTCTATCAGCTCTGCTTCGGAAATTTCCGCAGAGAGCGATACTTCCTTAACAGCTACACCTATTGCGGCGCACTTTTTCTTTGCACCGTTTGCGTAGGCGGTATCTGCATCGTTATTGCCCAGCTGCACTATAGCCAGACAGGGCTCTACGCCCTTTCCTTTGAGCATTTCAATATCGGCTGCAACTCTTTCGTTTATAGCAGTCGCTACCGGAGCTCCCTTTAATAATTCAGCCATCGTTTCTCCTTATGCGCCTATGCGCACCGCTTTTACCGGCAAACGGCAGCCGTTACTTCAGCTTTGCAAGCACGCTGTTATATGCCTCGTCTGCTGTGCTGTTACATCTCTGCACCAGCTCCTCCGCTTCTTTTTCAAGAGCGGCAGCATAATCCTTATCCTTCATCAGCTTAGTGTTAATATATACGTTCAGACATGCGCTCTGTGCAGCAGCCTTGCAGCATGCCGCTGCGCAGCCTACGTCGCTTATTGCATAGCTGCTTCCCTTTTCCACCAGCTCCGGCAAAAGCATCGCAGTCTTATCCGCCGCACGGAGAATATCCATAGGTACAGTACAGGCAAGACGCAGACAATCTTCCATGATCCTCTCCCTGTCGGGATCGTCCTTAGGAATGGAGTAAGCCTTGGAAAGAGGCTCAAAGGCTTCTGCATCTTTATCAACAAGGGAAAGGAGTTCCTTGCGCATTGTTTCGGACTTCTCAAGCAGCTGTTTCAGCTCATCTTCATAAGCTGCATACTTTTTCTTGCCTATGGTCAGGTTGGATACCATAGAGGCAAGCGCAGCGCCTAATGCACCTACAAGGGCAGCTGCACCTCCGCCACCGGGTATCGGTGCACTTGAGGCAAGCTGTTCGGAAAATTCCACGCAGGTCTTATTGACGAAATCGCTCATGGGACAGCCTCCTTTGCTGTTTTTAATCAGACCTTCGGACATTTCTGCCCGAAGGTCTTTAAAGGCAATTACATATCTTTGATGCCGGACATCTCTACCAGACGTGCAACATGCTCATACTTGTTGAGCGCATACAGGTGGATACCGGAAATGCCGCAGACGCGGTATTCATCGATGAGTCTTACAGTGTATTCAAGACCGGCTTCGAGGAAAGCAGCCTTCTTGGCGGCAATGGACTCCTCGGACTCGTTGGGGGCGAAGGGATTGGGGAATATCCAGTGCTTGGAGATTATTTCGCTCAGTGCTCTGGGGATAACGCATCCATTTCTGGAAAGGGCCATATTGATGGTGGAATCCATAGCCAGAACGGGCATGATGCCTACGTCAACAGGCATGGTGATACCGGCCTTGCGGATAGCGTCCATCCAGCGGCGGAACTGATCCATATCCCAGCAAAGCTGAGTCATAATGAAGTCAGCACCTTCGTCCTGCTTCTGCTTGAGGAAGGAAATATCAGCCTCAAGACTGCGGCAGGCAATGTGACCCTCGGGAGAGCCTGCAACGGCAATAGTGAACTTATCGCCGAACTCCTGACGGATAAACTTTACAAGCTCCGTAGCATAGCGCAGATCGCCGCCGGTACCGGTCCAGCCGAATGGCAGGTCGCCGCGGAGAGCGAGGACATTTTCGATACCGTGGTCGAGATAATTCTGCAGCTGCTCACGAATACCCTCGCGGGTATTGCCGATGCAGGTGAAGTGGGCTACGGGGTCTGCGCCCTTTGCCTTGATAGCGTCCAGTACGGGGACCTGCAGACCAACATTAGTACCGCCAGCACCGTAGGTGCAGGAAATATAGTCGGGCTTCATGGTCATCAGCTTATCAAGCACGCCGCCTTCGCCCAGCAGGGTTGCAGTACCTTTTTCGGTCTTCGGTGGGAACAGTTCGAAAGAGAATGCCATACGATTTTTCATAATGTCGGTAAGTTTACTCATGTGCCACACTCCTTGCTTGAAATAATATGTTAATCTTCAAATATCTGTCGGTTTATACCCGTGAAATCTGCGGTTTTCCTTTTAAGTAAAACCTGTTCACTTCACAATTAAATAATACCCAAAAAACGGCATTTCTGCAAGACGCAACATTGAACATTTTTTGGCATATTGTGCAAGTCATTTTCGGCAATGGGGCACAAGTGCCGCTTCCCCGCCTGCAGCAAAAGCGGCCTCCCGTTATTTTAGGAGGCCGCTTTATTATACATTCAATTATTTCTCAGCTTATAAACATTGCGTCGCCGAAGCTGAAGAAGCGATAACCTTCGCGCACGGCGGTATTATAGGCTGCAAGCACGTTTTCACGGCCTGCAAGGGCGGAAACCAGCATAATGAGCGTACTTTCCGGCAGGTGGAAATTAGTCACCAACGCATCGATGCACTTGAACTTATAGCCGGGATAAATATAGATATTTATCCAATCCGAATGCTCGCGAAGCATTCCGTTTTCATCGGACACAGCTTCAAGAGTACGGCAGCTGGTTGTTCCGACGGAAATAACTCTGCGTCCCTCACGCTTTGCGCGATTTACCTTTTCCGCTGTTTCTGCATCTATCACGCAGTATTCCGCGTGCATTTCGTGCTCTTCAACTGTTTCTTCCTTGACGGGGCGGAAAGTTCCGAGGCCAACATGGAGCGTAACATAGCACACCTCCACGCCCTTTTCCTCCAGCTGTGCCAGCAGTTCCTTTGTAAAATGCAGACCTGCGGTGGGTGCAGCAGCGGAGCCTATATGACGGGAATATACAGTCTGATAACGCTCGGAATCCTGCAGTTCCTCCTTGATATAGGGAGGCAGAGGCATTTTGCCCAGTTCCTCAAGAATTTCAAGGAAAATTCCATCGTAGAAGAATTTTATAAGGCGATTTCCGCCGGGCAGCTTATCTATAACCTCGGCTGTGAGCTTTCCCTCGCCAAAAATCAGCTTTACTCCGGGTTCAGTTTTTCTTCCGGGGCGGGTCATGCATTCCCATACACCGCCGCCCTTGTCATTGAGCAGCAGTACTTCTACTGCTCCGCCGGTCTCACGCTTACCGAATATTCTCGCCGGCAGAACTCTCGAGTCGTTGAGCACGAGGCAGTCGCCTTTCCGCAGAAAATCAGGCAGTTCATAGAACATGTGATGCTCCACGCTGCCACTTTCCTTTCCCAGCAGCATAAGTCGGGAATGATCGCGCTTCTCAAGAGGAGTCTGCGCTATCTGCGCTTCGGGCAGATCATAGTAAAAATCACTTGTTTTCATCCAATTGTAACTCCGGTAAAGTAGAATTCGAGAATTTCCTTGTAGTTCATGCCCTGCTCGGCCATTGCTTTTGCACCGAACTGGCTCATGCCTACGTTGTGACCCCAGCCGGAGCCACTGATAACGTATCTGTCGGCAGTGATAGTAGCTCCACTTCCGATAATGGAGATTTCCTCCACACCGCTGCCTGTAAGCACGCTGATAGTATCCGGATCAGCAAGCTTCTGCACGGTTCCGTCGCCGCCTACAGCATATACCGCGCCTATATCCTCAAGCACGTCACGGTTGCTGTTTGCATAGAGGATTGTATTGTCCGGCTGGCCCTCGCCCTTTACGGTGAAGCGCATGCTGTATGTATATTTGCCATACGCAGAGCTATACAGTATAGAGCTGGCATTATACTTGGAGAAGGTCCAGTTTTTGCCGTTTGAGTCGGTAAATTTAAGAGAGTAGATATTGCCCATTGCGGTATAAGTGGGAGTAATGCTTACTATACGAGAGCAGTTATAGCCCTTGGACTGGAGAATATTGGTTATCTCCTCGGCAGTGTAGGTAAAGCTCCAATTCTTTCTGCCGGTGTCAACGTATTCCTCATACGGGTCATATACACCGCGCAGATAGGGCAGAGGCTGAGTAAATACATTCTCGCAGTTCTCTGTTGCGCCGCCGTCAGATGAAAAATAGAATACGCTGCAAAGCTCGCCATCATAGGTGATGTATTCGCCGGCAGTCTCTTCCACCGCTCTGTCACTTCCCTCACCCGCAGCATTTGTACCTAAATAGGTCTGGCAGCATACGGTTCGGCAAAGATCAAAGCCATAGCTCTCATGGGTATCATAGCGAAGCGCCGCGTAGGTTCTTGCGCATATCGCCTGAGCCTTAAGTGCCTCAAGAGGCCAAAGGGTATTCATCTCATAAGGGATCACGCCCTTGATATAATCTTCCATATCCACTACGTTTACTATAGTAATATCTCCGCCTGTAAGGCGCGTATATTGGAATGCACCGTAATATTTGTAGTTTCTGAACCATGTCTGAGGCTTTTCGCCGCTCTCATCGGGGCGAGGCATTACAGCCAAAGAGGCAGAAGTGCCATAATCAAACTGGAAAAGAATGCGGGTGGTACCGGTAGCGACTACGGTAATGCAGGAGGAGCTGGCAGTCATTGCGATACCGTCAATTCCTCGCTCAACCAGTGCCACTTCCGCATCTGCTGCAGAAGTATAGCTGCCAACGCAAACGTACCATGCGCCGTTATGATAGGCGGGGAATGCGTCGGAATATTCCTGCGCAGCAATGGCTGCATCTTCATAGGCTGCAAATTCAATGTTAAGACGGACGTGGTAGCAGCCCACCACTTCGTACTCACTGTTGGGAGCCTCGTCATAGTACTTGTTTCCGACAAGGTACATATTCCAATCCTTCAGCATGGTAATAGCTGTTTCGTCGGTTTCACCGACAGGATGGAACTCACGGTTGGAATCGAAATAACCGAAGGTATAACCACTGCCTATTTCATTAAGGAGATTGGCAGCAACCATTTCATCTGCACCGTAGTACAGACCTATTTTTACAATCGTATTATCAGGCTCATACACCGCAGAAACATCATTGCCGGAGGGAGTGAAAATCACACCTGCGAGCACTGCCGCTACTGCAACAACTGCCATTACGACTCTTTGAATGCATTTTCTCTTCATTTTACTCTCCAATCACTATGCTTTTTAGTCATTTACACAGTTGACACATTATATAGCATAAGATATAATTTTTAGAAATCAGTATGTTCGAGTTATGTACACACAGAATTCGACATTTTTCTCATTATAGCAAAAATGCGTTTTTTTGCAAGACATACAATGAGATTTACCTTTATTTGTTAGGAGGTTTTCATATATGGAAAAGTATAAAGTTGGCATTGTAGGCGCAACAGGCATGGTTGGTCAGCGCTTTATCACCCTCATTGCCGAGC
>JAFXFT010000018.1 GCA_017513385.1 Oscillospiraceae bacterium
CAATTGCTGATATTTATCCGCCAGTGACAGCCGTAAAGCGTTATACTGTGAATGTAGGGCAGGGGCGTGCCCCTGCCGCAGATATTGAAATATCTTGATAAGCAGAAAAATAAATCGACCTTTTCAGTGATGAAAGGGTCGATTTTTTATTGTGTTCGTGGGAAAGTTACGGTATAATTATATAATTAGAGTATAATTGTGCGAGGTATGACCATGCCCTTTGATATGTCAAACTGCACATTGTGTCCCCGCGCCTGCGGGGCGGACAGAGCCGGCGGTAAAACCGGTGTTTGCGGAGCGGGAGAGCAGGTGCTCATCGCCCGCGCCGCCGCCCATTACTGGGAGGAGCCCTGCATCAGCGGTGAAAATGGCTCGGGCGCTGTGTTCTTTTCCGGCTGCTCGCTGAAATGCGTGTTCTGCCAGAACTACGAGATAAGCAGCGGCATGAAGGGGCGCGCGGTGACTGCAGCGCAGCTGCGGGATATTTTCCTGCGCCTTGCGGATACCGGCGTGCACAATATAAACCTCGTCAATCCCACTCACTACGCTGCCGCCATTGCCGAGGTGCTGGAACAGCCTGTGGGCATTCCTGTGGTCTATAACTGTGGCGGATATGAGAGCGTAGAGACCTTGAAAATGCTGGAGGGCAAAGTGCAAATATACTTGCCCGACATGAAATATTCCAACAACGCCCTCGCGCGGCGCTATTCGGGTGCGGGCGACTATGTGGAAAGGGCGCAGGCGGCTATTATGGAGATGTACCGCCAGACCGGAGACTATGTCATGGACGGTGACGGGGTGCTCAAAAGCGGTGTTGTGATACGGCATCTTATCCTGCCGGGGCAGCTTGAAAACTCCAAGGGCGTTATCGATTGGGTTGACAACAGCTTCCTGCCGGGCAGCGTGCTGTTCAGCCTTATGAGCCAGTATACCCCCTGCGGCAGAGCGGGAGAGTATCCCGAAATAAACCGCCGCCTTACCGAGGCGGAGTACGCGGAAATTCAGGACTACATGGACGGAAGCGGTATATTTGAGGGCTTCTTTCAGGAACTGGAGTCTGCAGGTGAGGAATTTATTCCGGATTTTGACTTTACAGGTGTAGACCTATGAATTTTGAAGAACTTAAACAAAAAGCCCATTCGCTGCCGCTGCTGCCGGGTGTTTATATAATGATGGACAAGAGCGGCACGGTAATTTACGTTGGCAAAGCCAAGGCACTGCGTAGCCGTGTCAGCAGCTATTTCCGCGAAAGCGGACACAACGCAAAGACCGCAGCAATGGTGGCCCATATCGACCACTTTGACACCATCGTGGTCAACTCCGAGTTTGAGGCGCTGGTGACGGAAAACCAGCTCATCAAACACCATAAACCTAAATATAATATCCTGCTCAAGGACGATAAAGGCTATCCCTTCCTGCGGGTGGATCTGCGGGAGGAATACCCTCGTTTTACAGTGGTAGGCAAGGGGAAAAACGACGGGGCGAAGTATCTTGGCCCATTTAGCAGCCGCAGCAGCCTTTACGATGCCGTTGACGCGGTGAGCAAGGCGCTGAAACTGCCAACTTGCAGCAGGAAATTCCCGGCCGAGATAGGCAAGGGGAGGCCCTGCCTCAATCATCATATGGGGCTTTGCGCCGGTTACTGTCGGGGCAATCCCGATGCGGAGGCATATCGGGCGACTATAGGCGAGGCCATACTGATTTTCGATGGACGTACCGCTGAACTTTGCCGCAGCCTTGAAAAGCAGATGGAAGCCGCCGCCGAGGAACTTCGCTTTGAGGTGGCTGCAGAGCGGCGTGACCGCATGCGCGCCGTTGCAGGGCTTTCCAACAAGCAGCTGGTGCAGAGCGCAGCCAATGCCGATACCGACGTTATCGGATTCGTACGCGGAACGGCGAAAAGCTGTTTCGTGGTGCTGCACTTCATTCAGGGTCAGCTGCTGGACAAGGATCAGGAGGTACTGGAACTTCCTTTCGAGGAGGACGACGGCGAGGTTCTCTCCCAGCTTGTGCGTCAGTATTACGCAATCCGCGGCGTATGCCCAAGGAATATTTATCTTCCCGCCGAGCTTGAGGACATGGAACAGCTGGAGCAGTTTCTGTCCGAGACCTACGCCAAGCGCGTGAGCGTTACAGTTCCCAAGCGCGGCGAAAAGCAGAAGATGGTGGCTACAGCCAATATCAACGCCACTGAGGAGTGCGAGCGCGTCACCAACAGGGAGGAACGTATTTCCAAGACCCTTGAATGGCTGAAAAATTCTTTGGGCCTTGCCGAAATACCCCGCCGCATCGAGGCTTACGATATATCCAACACCGCGGGAGCGGACGTGGTCGGTTCCATGACGGTTTTTGAAAACGCGAAACCACTCAAGCGGGATTACCGCCGCTTCAAGATAAAGACCATAGAGGGGCAGGATGATTACCACAGCATGGAGGAAGTGCTGACCCGCCGCTTTAATCACTATCTTGAGGGTGACGAGAAATTCTCGACGCTGCCAGACCTGCTGCTGGTGGACGGCGGCAGCGTTCACGCAGATATGGCGGTGAATACCATAAGCAGACTGGGGATTTACGTGCCAGTTTTCGGCATGGTCAAGGACGACCGCCACCGTACCCGCGCCCTTACGGCGCCGGACGGCAGGGAAATAGGAATATCAGGCAATACGGCGGTGTTCTCCCTTATAGGACGCATACAGGAGGAGACCCACCGCTTCGCCATTGAATATCACCATAAGCTTCATACGAAAAACAGCTACGGCTCCAGCCTTGAAAAAATCCCCGGTGTGGGTGAGGCGAGACGGGCTAAGCTGCTGAAAACCTTCAAAAGCGTGAAGGCAATAGAGGCGGCCAGCGAAGCTGAGCTTGCGGCGGTGGTGCCGAAAAACACCGCCAAAGCCATATACGAATACTACCATGGAGGAGAAAACCTATGAGAGTTATAACCGGAATTGCCAGAGGCAGAAAGCTCATGGAGCCCGAGGGTCTGGACATTCGTCCTACCACGGACAATGTAAAGGAATCCATATTCAATATAATCCAGTTCGACATCGAGGGACGCAAGGTGCTTGACCTTTTCGCAGGCACCGGTCAGCTGGGAATCGAGGCGCTTAGCCGCGGCGCTGAGAACTGTGTGTTCGTAGACCAGAGCAAGGCTGCCGTGAAGCTGGTAAAGGATAACCTTAAAAAGACCCAGCTGGAAAACGGGAGAGTAGTGCAGGGCGACTCCATAAGTTTCCTTGCGGGACGTGAAAAATTCGACCTGATTTTCCTTGATCCACCCTATGCTACGACTCTATTGGAAAATTCTCTGCAGAATATAGTTAAGTTTGACAAATTGAGCACAGGTGGTATAATAGTGTGTGAATCTTCGGCAGATATTGAGCTGCCGGAGCTTGAAGCGCCTTACCAGCGCCTTAAAACATACAGATACGGCAAGGTGAAAATCACTGTATACACCCGCCTGTAAAGGATTGATAGAGATATGAAAATTGCGGTATATCCGGGCAGCTTCGACCCCATCACCCTTGGTCATCTCAACCTTATCAAGAGAGCTTCCAAGGTGTTTGATAAGCTTATTGTTTGCGTAATGGTAAATTCCGTTAAGAAACCCCTGTTCACCAACGAAGAGCGTGTTGAGCAGATAAAGAAGGTAACCGAACGCTTCGACAACGTCGAGGTGGATTCCTGGGACGGCCTTGTAGCCGAATATGCAAGAGAGAAAGGTGCTGTCGCCGTTGTTCGTGGCCTGCGCGCACTCTCCGACTACGAAAAGGAATGCCAGATGGCTATTATCAACAAGAAGATCAATCCTGAACTGGAGACCTTCTTCCTCGCAGCCAGCGAAAAGTACATGTACCTCAGCTCCAGCGCGGTAAAGGAAATGGCAGCCTTCGGCGCCGACCTTGCCGAGTTCGCTCCCCGCGAACTGATAGATGCCATCGAGGAAAGAGTGGCTTCTAAAAAGTAAAACCCACATATAAATAACGTATTTAATTGTGCCGCGTAAGCGGCGGAATGGAGGATAATAATGGCAAACGGGATAACTGAACTTATTGATGAACTGTATAATATGGTTTCTGACGCGTGGGGACTTCCTCTCGGCGCGGAAAAGTGCGTCATTGAACGTGACAAGGCTCTTGATTTGCTGGAAGAAATCAAGGCTCAGCTTCCCGCTGAAGTTGCCGAGGCAAAGCGCCTGGTAAACGCTCGCTCCGAATTTATTGCAAATGCAAAGAAGGAAGCCGACAATATGCGTAAGGCTGCCGAAGAACATGCAAAGCGCATGGTCGATGAGCAGACCATCGTAAGAGCTTCCAAGATGCGCGCCGCCGAAATTCTTGAAGCTGCTGACAGCCGCGCTGCTTCCCTGAAGAAGGCTGCCAATGACTATGCCGATGACGCTATGCGCAGAACTGAAAACGCAATTTCCGAGGCTCTGGAAGAGGTTCGTCAGTCCAGAGTTAAGTTCCGCGCTGCCGCCAGCGCAGAGAGCGCAAGCGAAGAATAATATCAACGGAGGCCTTATCGGCAAATGAAAAGAAGTGTTTTGACCATCGGAGCGGTAGTTATACTTATCGCTTTGTTCCTGTTTTCGTCCTTTTTCGGGCTCTCCTTCGGAGCCTTTGAGGTGCTGCCACTTGAGGACGGCATTACTCTGGGCCTTGACCTTGTAGGCGGCTCCGAAATCACCTATGAGGCTGTGATTCCCGATGGAATGACGGCAGAGGAGCTTGCAAACGGCATGGATACGGCTCAGACCATGCTGCGCCAGCGCCTGAATACCCTTGGCTACACCGAAGCCAATGTGTATCTTTATGGCTCCAACCGCATAGTTCTTGAGATACCCAATGTAGAGGATCCCGAGGAAGCTGTGCAGATGCTGGGTACAACCGCTATTATCGAGTTCCGCGACTGCGAGGGCAACATTATCCTCGACGGTAAGCAGATCGAGTCTGCAACCGCTGCATATGGCCCCGTGGGAGATACCGGCGTGAACGAGTATTTTGTTCAGCTCAAGCTTACC
>JAFXFT010000251.1 GCA_017513385.1 Oscillospiraceae bacterium
ATGGTAAGCATGATGGCAAGACCCGGGAAGGTGATGACCCACCAGTAGTCACGGATGTACTCACGTCCGGCGGACAGCATAGCGCCCCATTCCGGAACCGGCTGCTGTATGCCCAATCCGATAAACGCCAGGCTGGATGCCGAAAGTATAGCCTTTGCAACACTCATGGTGCTCTGCACGATAATTGGAGCCATACAGTTTGGAAGTATATAACGCGCGATTATTCTGGCATCGCTTGCGCCGTTGGAAATAGCTGCTTCAACATATTCCTGGTTGCGCACCGATAAAACAGCGCTGCGTACGACTCTTGCATGTCCCGGTATCGCACCTATCGCAATAGCAATGACAAGATTTCTTGTACCGGAACCGAGTGCCGCACAAACAGCAATTGCAAGAAGGATATTGGGAATAGCCATCATAACGTCTATTGCGCGCATCAGCAGATTATCCACCGTCTTACCGTAGTATCCCGCTACCGCGCCTATAACTGTTCCAAACGACATTGAAACCATTACAGCACTGAATCCTACTATCAAAGAAATTCGGCTTCCGTGTATCATTCTGCTCAGTATGCTTCTGCCGTACTGATCGGTTCCGCAGGGGAACTTGGCACAAGGCTTTACAAAGCGCTGGGTATACACCTGTGCGTCATATCCTTCTGGTGCAAGCACATCCGCAAACAGCGCGCAGAATATGATGACGATGAGAATGCACATTCCAACTACGGCGGCTTTATTGCGTCTGAGGCGTTTCCAAACATCGCCCCATTGGCCGTGTTTCTTTTTCTTATTCATTTAGCCGCCTCCTTTCTCATCCAAAGGCCCTTTCCCTTTGCCGCACCGGCATACTGCGATTTAATTCTTGGATCAATCATCGCATAAAGCAGATCAACGCCAAGGTTTACCGCTGCATGAACGAATGCTATAAAGAGCACCGCGCCCTGAACCATCGGATAGTTGCGCACATTGATGGCATCAACGACCAGCTTGCCGAGACCCGGTATTCCGAATATAGATTCGGTAAGTACCGCGCCGCAGAGCATGCTTCCGAACGAGTTGCCTATTACGGTAACGATAGGGATAAGCGCATTTCTGAGTGCGTGAAGAGTAATTATAACTCTTTCAGACTGACCTTTGGCTCTTGCTGTGCGTATATAATCCTGACGTATTACCTCCAGCATAGTCGAACGGGTCATTCTCATTATGTTGGCAGCCGAAGAGGTTCCTATCGTAAGAGCGGGAAGTATCCAGTACTTCAATCCGCCGGCTCCGCTGGCCGGGAACCATCTTAGCTGAACCGCAAACAGAAGTATCAGCAAAAGACCCTGCCAGAAGTTAGGCATAGAAACGCCTATCATGGAAACCACGACCGCAATATTGTCGAAAATAGTGTACTGCTTGATCGCCGAAATAACACCGCATATTATACCCAATGCGATAGCGACAAGTATACTTGCAACTGCAAGCTTTATAGTGGTCGGGAAACGCACCAGTATCTCGTCGGTTACCGATCTTCCCGTAGTGTAGGATGTTCCGAAGTCAAAACGGGTTACTATACCCTTTACATAATCGAAAAAGCGGACAATAAAAGGATCGTTCAATCCTAGCTCTATTTCCTTTTGAGCTATCTGCTCGGGTGTTGCATCATCCGGCAAAAGCAGCTCCGCCGGATTACCGGGAGTGATATACATGAGCAAGAATATTATCAAGGTAACCCCCAGTAAAACAGGGAGCATCATCAGTAATCGCTTTAAAGTATATCTAAGCATTTCTGAGTCCCTTTCAATCAATATGTTTAAGTGTACTTACGCAGCGGGGATGCGAGACGCATCCCCGCTGCGTAAGCGCTAAATTAAAGGAAGAAAAACTTGTTATTATCAACCCTCGTATGCGAAAGTATACTTGAGATTAGGAGTATTTGCAGGGCTTGCTACAAAATCCTGTACTTGGTTGGAAACGCCGTAGAGGATCTGGTTGTAGCCAACAGGGATTGCAAAGTAGTTGCCTATGATATACTCCTGAATTTCACCGTAGCGTTCTGCTCTCTTGGCATCATCATAAGTACCGGCCGCTTCCTGAATCATGTTTTCAAGGTGAGTATCGGAGGAGTTGAAGATGCCGGTAGTGGAACTGGTGGAATACATGGAACCCAGTGCCTGATAAACGTCACCGGTGGTCGCGGTCTGAGAGGTAATTGTGATATGGGTGCCACCGTTGGTCTTGCCAAGTTCGCTGTAAGAAGCCTTGTCAAGTACCTGAACCTCAAGGTTGATGCCTGCCTGCTTCCACATATTCTGTGCGATCTCAGCGATAACCTTGAAGTCAGCAATGGTCTGGCAGCGTCCGCTAAGGGTGATGCCGTTGGGATAACCTGCCTCTGCAAGAAGCTGCTTAGCCTTTTCGGGGTTATACTCGTGTTCGCCGGTGGATCTGTGCTCAGCAATAGCTGCGGAAACTACACTGTCAGCAACAGTGCCGTAGGGAGCATATGCAACTTCGGCAAGGGTCTTGGTATCGGTTGCAAGCGAGAGGGCCTGACCTATTCTCTTGTCAGCGAACTCAGGCTTAGACTGGTTCATAGCGATGAACGACGCACGGTAGCTGGGGATGGTAACGAGGTTCATTTTGTCGGAAGATTCTACACGGGGAGCATCGGTGGTGGAGATATCGAGGGCAATATCGGTGCCTCCGGTCTCAAGTTCGATGGTGCGGTTTGCAGCCTCGGCGATGAACTTGACGTTTACATAAGGGGAAGCACCCTTTTCGCCCCAGTAGTTATCCTTTCTCTTGAGAAGGATAGAGGAACCGGAGGTCCATTTTTCAAGTGTATATGCACCGGTGCCTACGGGGTTGATGCCGTACTCATCGGAACCTACTTCTTCATAGTGGCTTTTGCAGACGATGCTGCTGTAAGGATGGGTAAGGAAATTATATACTGCCGCAAAGGGCTGCTTAAGAGCAAGCTCGATGGTATATTCATCAACAGCCTTAGTGTTTTCAGAGTCAAAATACTGGTAGGTGGACTTGGTGGTAGCGCTCTCGGTGAGGCACTTGATGGTAAACAGAACATCTTCAGCAGTCATCTTTTTGCCGTTGGAGAACGAAACGTCATCGCGAAGCTTGAACTGAATGTGAGTATCGTCGATTTCCTTCCACTCGGTAGCGATGTTGGGCATGAAGCTGCCGTCGGGAGCCTTAAGGAGAAGGGTGTCGTAAATCAGCATATCAACAATATACGCATTGAGCTGACCTACAGAATGGGGGTTCAGCGAGGTGGGCTCACCGGAAAGAGTAACGGTAAGGGTCTCCTTGACCTTCTTTTCTGCAGGAGCTGCGGGTGCTGCGGAAGCTGCAGGAGCTGCGGAAGCTGCAGGAGCTGCAGGAGCTGCGGAAGCTGCGGGCTTGGAGCCGCCGCATGCGGCCATAGACATAACCATAGTCATGGCAAGCAGAACGGCCAAAAACTTTTTTGTCATTTTCATAATAATACTCCTTTTTATGATTTATTTATCGCATAGCATCTTATTGAGACACTGTGCTTTCGCAACATATTGATACACCGTTTCTTCTCGGGTCAGCTACTCCAGTCATAATGCCGTCTTGACCGAGGCAAATAGCGTTTATTCCGCCCATATAACGGTCAAGCGGCTTGACGGCACGGCAAAGCTCACCTTCGTTCTCCAGCGCTTCAATAACAGCATTATCAAAGCGCGGCTCATATTTAAATACATTTTCGGTATCGTTATAGATTCGCGGTGCAGCGACCGCATCCAACAGCGTCATTCCGTGATCTATGAGGTTGCTTACCACCTGAGCAACTCCGCCAATGATACGGTTTGCGCCGGGCGAGCCAATTACCGCGTATGGTTCTCCGTCTTTAAGCACAATAGTGGGGCTCATCGAACTCAGCGGTTTTTTATAAGGTGCTACCGAATTGGATTTGCCCTCTCCTACTGAGAAGC
>JAFXFT010000252.1 GCA_017513385.1 Oscillospiraceae bacterium
CCCGACGAAGCCCTACATGATAACGGAATACAACGGTCACATGTTCCCCACGAAGTCCTTCGACAGCGAGGACCATCGGCTGGAGCACGCCCTGCGCCACGCCCGCGTGCTGAATGCGGCAGCCTCCCATGAGGATATATGCGGCAGCTTCGGCTGGTGCATGGCTGACTACAACACCCACAAGGACTTCGGCAGCGGCGACCGCATATGCTACCACGGCGTGCTGGATATGTTCCGCAACCCCAAGCCTGCAGCGGCGGTCTACGCCAGCCAGCAGGACAAGGACGTGGTACTGGAGCTCAGCTCCGGCATGGAGATCGGCGAGCACCCCGCCAGCCAACGGGGCGAGGTATGGGTATTCTCCAACGCCGACAGCGTAAAAATGTATAAAAACGGAAAACTTCTCAAGGAGTACTTCCCAAAAAACAACAAGTTCCCCCACCTGCCCAGCAGCCCCATTCTTGTCGACGACTACATCGGCAGCGCACTTTCGGAGGGTGAGAACTATCCTCCCAAGCTTGTGGAGCTGCTGAAAAAGATACTGAACCATATCGCTCTTTACGGTTACAATAAGCTGCCTCCCAAAATGCTTTGGCCGGCTTTCCGCTGCATGGTGCTCCACGGCATGAAGCGCTCGGAGATCACCGACCTCTACACCAAGTACATTGGCGATTGGGGCAGCCGCGTCACCGAGTACCGTTTTGACGCCATTCGGAACGGTCAGGTCGTAAAGACCGTCACGAAAGCGCCAATGAGCAAGCCCAGCCTGCAGGCAACGGTATCCTCCAGCACTCTCAAGGACACCACAAGCTACGACGTGGCAGCCGTGCGCCTTAAAGCGGTGGACGACCACGGAAATCTGCTCTATTTCTGCAATGAACCGCTGAAAATCAGTGCCGAGGGTCCCGTTGAGATCATCGGCGGCGACATGGTTTCCCTCAAGGGCGGCATGACGGGCATTTACGTCCGCTCCACCGGCACAGGCGGCAGCGCAGCCGTTACCGTTTCCAACCCACAGCTTGGCGCGATTACCATTCCCTTTGAGATAACCCTGGGCTGAACCGGTAAATAACATTTATACATCTTTAACCTCATCGAGCCGCTCTTCACAGGGCGGCTCGCCTGTTATTTCCGGCGGCAAGTCAAGACTGAGCACATATTCCAGCAACCGCTTTGATAAGAATCTTTTGTTCATCAATTCTACCGACTCTTCCCCCTGTTCAAAAAACTCACAGCCCTTAGACCACACACTTCTGCTTTTGCCTTTTCTTCTCACGCAGTGTCCACAATTCACCCAATGGCACATATTTTCGCTGAAGGTATAGTGCTGTTTGAAATGGCGACAGTTTTTACAAATTCGCTCTTCCATAAAATCACCTCTCTCCCACATTTTAGAGTTTATAACTCTAAAAGTCAATAGAGTTTATAACTCTATTGTATTATCTTTATGAGGTGGTTATATGACTTACTATGAACGTATTCGAATGCTTAGAGAAGATAGAGATATGACACAAGCCGAAGTGGCTAACTTGCTCAACGTGGGGCAGCGAACCTATTGTGATTACGAAAGAGGCGTGACCCGCATTCCGGTTGAACGGCTAATAACACTTGCGCGCCTATATAACGTCAGTATGGACTTTATCTGTGGTGTCAGTGACCTTCCCGGCTTCTTTCCGCAAACCGGCAAATAACTTTTACACATCTTAAAGTTTCACTAGCGTAAATGCCTATCGTGTCGATACGCCGGAGATTGCCACGCTGCGCTCGCAATGACACAACTTTTAGCTTGCAGCTCCGTTCGTGCTGCCGCAAAACACCCGGGATTTTCGTAGGGAATGGTCTTGACCATTCCGTTTTGTTGGTTCACTTCGGCACCATCGCCACATCCGGAACGCTCAAAAGCGTTCCCTACGATATGCATTTAAGTGCACACCACCCAACAAACGGAAGAATCTCCATGTTTGTCATTGCGAGGAGCGAAGCGACGTGGCAGGGCTGACATAACCCGTCAGTTCTGTCGAGCCCCTTTCCTATTGGGCTCGACATCTCCGGTCTAAAGGTCACCAGTGCACAAAAAGCAGCCGCAAACCGGTAAATAATTGCCAAATAATCCCTACATTGTGCTTGACATAATTTCTGAACATGTTATACTAACAGTTGCGCCATTTTGGCGCAATCTGTTCTCCGGAAAGGAAGTCTTTATGTCCAAAATTCTCAAAAAGGAACGGCAGCCTCTTTCTCTTACTGAAGGCAGCGTCGCTAAGTCGCTGATTCGCTTCGCTCTGCCTTTCTTTATCTCCAGTATTTTTCAGGTTCTCTACGGCGCTGCAGACGTGACCTTCATGGGCCGCTTTGCAACTGCCGGCGCTATCTCCGGCGTTTCCACCGGCGGCAGCATCATGAACCTTATCACCAACCTTTTCATGGGCATCACCAGCGGCGGCACCGTCCTTATCGGACAGTACTTCGGCGCAAAGCGCCACAAGGACACCACCGCCGCCATCACCAGCACCGCATTCATGTGCCTGCTGATCTCCGTAGTTGTCATGATAATCCAGCTGGTTTTCGGCAAGCTCCTTATCAAGCTTCTCAGCGTTCCTCCCGAGGCCGTTGACGAATGCTGGAACTACCTGAAAATCTGCTCCTTCGGCAACGTATTCATCATGGGCTACAACATCACCGGCTCCCTGCTGCGCGGTCTCGGCAACTCCACCGCGCCCATGGTATTCGTCGGTATCGCCTGCTTTATGAACATCGTGCTGGACTACGTTTTCGTAGCTGCTCTGGGCATGGCTGCCTCCGGCGCTGCGCTGGCAACCGTAATCTCCCAGTTCTTCAGCTTCGCGCTGGCCTGTCTTTACATCTGGAAGACCGGTTTCCCCTACGAGTTCCACAAGGAGCATATCCGCGTTGACACCAAAATCATCGCAAATATGTTCCGTCTTGGCGTCCCCATGAGCCTGCAGAACACTCTGGTCAGCATTTCCTTCCTCGTTATCACCAAGGTCACCAACCAGATGGGCGTAAACGCAGCCGCAGGCGCAAGCCTCGTCGGCAAGGTTGTCGACATCGGCATGACCTTCCCCTGGGCGCTGTCCTCCGCACTTTCCACCATTACCGCCCAGAACATCGGCGCAGGCAAGCCCGAGCGCGCAAAGAAGAGCGCATTTTACGGCATGGCGTTCTCCCTGTGCATCGGCGTTCCCTTCGTCACCATCGCCCACATTATCCCCAAGCAGCTCCTTGGTCTGCTCACCACGGACATGGCAGTTATCGAGGCGGGCGTTGGCTATCTCTATCCCTTCAGCTGGGACTGCATACTGGTCTGCTTCATGTTCTGCCTGAACGGACTCTTCAACGGCAGCGGCAAGACCGCCTTCGTGGCGGCTCACAGCATGGCCACCGCCTTCCTTGTACGTATTCCCATCGCTTACTTCCTGAGCAAAATCGACGGCGCGACCCTCTTCCACGTGGGTCTCGGCACTCCCTGCGCCAGCCTTGTCTCCCTTGTTCTCTGCGTATTCTTCTTCCGCAAGTATTACGCAGGCGACAAGATAAAGAACGTTCAGATGATAGGCTGATAAAATAAAAGGACACGGTTAAATACCGTGTCCTTTTTGCTTGCCTAATAAATTACAGTGCGCAGCACATCCGATGCTGGAGATTGCCGCGTCGCTAACGCTCCTCGCAATGACAAACCTTGGGGTTTCTGCCGTGTAAATTACAACAATATAGTCTAAAGTTTTGTCATTCCGAGCGCAGCGTGGGAATCTCCGGCGTAACGATTGGATAGGCACTTCCGCCAAAATCACCGATTCAATCGTTAGTTGCGTTGCCGTCGCCCCATACGGGTATCTGCTCACCCAAAAACGTGGGCTCGGGCTGGGTCATACAATAGAAAACATCCTTGACCCTTGCCAGCGCCTCGCGGGCATCGCGGTAGCTCTGTCCGTAATAGTCCTCGCCGTCGGCGCCCACACCCCAGGCTTCAATGCCCAAGGCTTCGGCAATATACAGCGCACGCGGCAAATGGTAGGGTTGGGTTACGATGATAACGCGCTCAGCGAGAAAAATATCCCGCGCGCGGTACAGGCTCTCATATGTAGAGAAGCCCGCGTGATCCATGAATACGTCCGAGGACTCCGCCCCTGCGGCAACCGCCTGCTCTTTCATCACGTTGACCTCGTCGTATTCCACTCTGCCGTGGTCGCCGCTCATCAGCAGTTTATCGGAAGCACCCGCAAAATAGAGCTGCAATCCGCGGTCAAGTCGGTCTGCCAGCATCAGCGAGGGGCGCTCGCCGTTTACTCCCGCGCCGAGAACAAGTATGCAGTCCGCATCGAGCTCAGCGGCCTCCTCCACGGTAATTATTCGCTCCGAGGTGGTCAGCAGCACGCGGTTGTTTATGGCGATAAGCACCGACAGCCCCAGTGCTCCCAGCGCACCTAGGATAAGGATAATGTTGATTATAACTCGCTTCATGCAGCCGCCCCCTTTCGGTTTATGTCTATATTAGGACATATAAACGCAGGTTTGTCAATGGAAAATAGGATATGAAAATGATGCATCGGCTAACGCCTCGGTTCTCGTCCCAGTGAATACAAAACCTCCGGACACCCGATGGGTGTCCGGAGGTTTTGGCACGCCTGAAGGGACTCGAACCCCCAACCCTCAGAACCGGAATCTGATGCCCTATCCATTGGGCTACAGGCGCATATATTTACCAAAGAAGTATACCACGAACAGTACATTTTGTAAAGCCATGAGCGTCCGACTTTTTTCGCGCGACCGATTTGCTGTCGGAAGCGCATGTCATTCATTTTCGTAGGGAATGGGCCTGCCCATTCCGACACCGCGGCACAGCCCCCCCCAAAGAGGGGAGCCGTGCCTATATCCGACGTTGGCTCACGCTTTCGCGGCTTTCATTCCGTTTATATATTCCCGCGCCTGAGCGGAGGTCATTCCCATCGCGTCC